>JAQBPH010000622.1:0-3004 GCA_028287625.1 Chloroflexota bacterium
CTCGCCATCATCGCCCTGGTGCTCGCGCTGCTCGTCGGCAGCGGGCTCGGCATGTTGGTGCGCGTCCGCGGCGCGGCGGCCGCCGGGACCCCCGCCGCGACGGCACGGAGCGCGGGGTCGGGTGCGCCGGGCGCTCGGGGCTGAGGGTCGGCGCCACGCCCGGTCGGCTCGGTCGGATCACATCCGCTCCCGATTCTTGACCGCGGTCACAGACCTTCCGGGCAGCCGTGGCCGATGATGCGGCGGTCCGCAGTCGGCGCGGTGCGCACCCACCAGGGAGGCTCGTCTCATGACCGTGCAGGAGCAGCTGTCGACCGGGCTCGACCGGCCCGCCTTCGTCCGCACCCTCGACTTCCTCCAGGAGCTCGGACTGCTCTCGGCGGCGGAGATGCAGGAGGTGCTCGCCCTCCTGGAGCCCGACTTCCCCTACGCCGCGGCGCTGCGCGAGGCCAGCTCGGTGCACGTCCACTCCAAGGTGGAGGACACCCGCACCCTCCCTCACGACCGCATCCTCGGCTTCGGCGGGCGTCCGGAGAGCCAGGTCGACGGCTACGTGAAGTACCGCTTCGACGGCGGCCTCAACGTCATCTACTCGTCGATCAGCATCTCCGAGGACGACCTGCTGCCGGGCGGGCCGGTGCCCGACCTCCCGGCGATGGACCACAAGGGCATCGACCTGCGCCGCGACACCGAGGCGGTGCGCGCCGCCTTCGACTCGGTCCCCGAGCTCGCCCTCGGTCAGGGCTGGCGCCACGTGCCCCAGGGCGGCGATGGCCAGCCGGTGTACTGCTGCCACACCGAGGTCGACGGCAAGCACTGGGTGTACCCGCCCCAGGCCGGCGCGCACACCCGGCCGATCGAGTTCGCCATGGGCGACCTGCAGATCCACGACGCGAAGATGGGCTGCGACCTGCGTCCCATCGATCCCGCCCATCCGCGCGCCGCGGAGGCGAAGGCGGCGCTGTCGGCGTGCGCCGCCGCCCATGGCGCCGGTGACGGTGCCGGCGCCGAGCCGGCCGCCGCCGGCAGCAGCTACTACGAGCGTGCCGACCTCGCCCACTTCACCGACGTGGGGAGGTACGCCAAGCCGCTGATGGACCGCTTCTGGGCGTACTACAACGCCACCTTCGCCGTGGACGGGGCGCTCAGCAAGCGCGAGAAGTCGCTGATCGCGCTGGCGGTGGCGCACGCCAAGCAGTGTCCCTACTGCATCGACGCCTACAGCAACGCCTGCCTCGACAACGGTGCCACCGTCGAGCAGATGCACGAGGCGGTGCACTGCGCGGCGGCCCTGGGTGCGGGGATCGACCTGGTGCACGGGGTGCAGATGCAGAATGCCCTGCGGGCGCGCGGCGCGATCTAGCTCGCTGCGCCCGGAGCCGGGCGAGGCCGTGGTTGGGGGCCGAGTTCAGGAGTGAAGGGCCTCGCCCGGCGAGATGTGCAGTCGCGGGTGGGGAGGGGGCCCGCCGAGGTGACGGTGCAGCGGGCCCCCCGACCCCGGCGCGGTGGTGGCCGTGCCCCAACTATGACGCCGCGGGAGGCCGGAATCCTACGCGCCGATCTGCGTCAGCAGGCGGTCGAGGGCGGCGGCGTCGACCTCGCCGACGTGGACCGCGCGCACCGTGCCCCCGGCGTCGATGGCGACGCTCACCGGCAGGCCGCCGACCGCGTAGGTGGCGCCGGCATGGCGGTCGGGGTCGAGGACGGCGAGGGCGGTGACGCCGGCCACGTCGGCGGCGAAGGAGCGCACCGTCGCGGCGTCCTCGCCCTGGTCGAGGGCGAGCACCACCAGGCCGGGGTGGGAGGCGGCGGCAGCGGCGAGCAGGGGCAGCTCGCGCCGGCACGGCCCGCACCAGGTGGCCCAGAAGTTGAGCACCACCGGGCGTCCCACCTGCTCGGCGAGAACCACCCGCCGTCCGTCGAGCGCGGTCAGGGTGAACGCCGGAGCGGCGGCACCGACCCGGACCGCGCTCTCCGGACGGCGGTCCTGCTCGCCGGGCTCGCCGAGCAGGACGTCGACCCGGTCGAGCAGGTCGGTGACCGACCAGGAGCCGGTGTCGGCGTGACCCTCCGCTTCGGGCGAGAGCATCCGGGCGAGCGCCTCGGGGAGGGCGTGGCCGAGGCGCGGATCGCCGGGCAGGATGAACCGCGGCACCCCCTGGGCGTCGAGGACGGCGGCGAGCGAGTCGTGGCTGACGTCGTAGGCCTCGGGGCGGCCGGTCAGCCAGTCGGCGGGCGGCGGGCCCGGGTAGGGCACCTCGTGGTACGAGGCGTGGAGCGCCGACCAGAAGACCCGCAGCGGCACGGGGTCGGCGGTGAGCAGCGGCCAGGAGGTCCCGGTGCGGCGGGCGTACTCGGCGAGGGTGCCGGGGGTGTCGCGCCCCGGGTCCATGGTCACCTCGGTGATTCGCACCCGGGCCTCCCAGCCCCGTGCCCTCAGGGTGCGCTGCAGGTCGCCGAGCACCGCGGTGTAGAGCGGGCAGGTCTCGTGGCAGTGGGTCGCGAAGGCGGCGACCACGGTGGGCACACCCCCCAGGGTCGCCGGCCGCCCCGCCTGGTCGGCGAAGGTGGTCGGCGGCACCGGCCGCACCTGGCCGCCGGCGACCAGGAGGCCGAGGTTCACGCCGTCGTTGCCGGCGTAGGCGGCGAGCCCGCCGCGTCCCAGGGCGAGCAGGACCGGGGTGAGCCGGTCGCCGGTGACCCGCATCGCCAGCGGCGCGGAGAGGGTGCGGCCGTCGAGGCGGACGCGCACCTGGTGGTAGAGGCCGACGGGCACGTCGAACTCCCCGAGGTCGGTGGGCTGAGGCGCAGGGGCGACCGCGCGTGCGGGCGCGTCAAGCTGGGCCGAGCCGTCCGGGCCGCTGAGCTCGATGCCGCCGAGCGCGGAGGGCCCGCCGCCGGCGCGGGTGGCGATCAGCTCGATCCGGCCGGTGGGGGCACGGTGGAGGGCGGCGACGCCGAGGCTGGTGCCGGCGGCGAGAACCACCAGGAGGACGGCGCCGAG
>JAQBPH010000637.1:0-5076 GCA_028287625.1 Chloroflexota bacterium
CTCCGCGCCGCGGCGGCGGCCGGGGCGCCCGCGTCCTCTGCCCCGCCTCCCCCGCCGGCCGCGCGCGCCGAGCCGGCGCCCCCCGACCTGCACCTCCCCGTCATCCTGCCGCCGCGGCTGGAGCTGCCGGCGGCGGCGGTGGCGGTGGGGGCGCCGGCGGCGCGGCCGGTCTCGGTGGCCGCCGAGCTGCGCTCGATCCCCACCCAATGGGTGGAGGAGGCCAACGGCCGCCGCGCCCCCGCAGAGCCGGTGGCCGGGCGCGCCCTGGTCGTGGAGGGCGCCGCCGCGGTGGCGGTGGCGACCGCTCCGGCGCCGCGCCCGGTGTCGCCCGCGCGGGTGCACCTCGTCGCCGTCCCCGACGCCGAGCAGCGGGATGCGGGGGAAGTTCCCCCGCGTGTGCCGGGGCTCCCGGGGGGCACCCCCCCGCGGGAGGCTGAGCCCCGTCCCGCGGAGCCGCCCCGCGGCTGGCCGCTGGCGCGGGCAGAGATCATCCGCCCCTGCCCGATGCCCGAGGGAGCCCGGCTCTTCGGCCCGCTGCACTCGAGCTACATCGATGGTCCCTCCCTGCTCCGCGAGCTCGGCGCCCGCGGGCACAGCGGGGCGCTGGTCACCGCGGGTGGCGGGCGCGCCCAGGCGGCGATCCTCCACCGCGGCGACGTGGTCGCCCTGCTCGCCACCGGCCGCAGCGGCACCCGCCGCCTGGAGGGCCTCCGCCTCCCCCTCGCCGGGCAGGAGGAGGCGCACGACCTGACCGTGTCCGTCTACCGCCCCGAGGTGGCGCTGGCGCTGGGACAGCTGGTCAACCTGGCCGCCCGCTTCCGTCGCATGCACGCCTCCTTCGTGCGCGTCCCCGCGCTCCTCGACCACCTCGCCCAGAGCCGCGTCACCGGAGGCGTCCGGGTCGTCACCGGCTCCGACGTGGGCGTGGTGCTGCTCTGCGAGGGCATCGTGCTCGGCGCCTACACGGCGCGCCACCCCGCCCTGGAGGAGCCGGAGCTGCTCAGCCGGCTGTGCGCCGCCGAGGATGCCGAGATCGACGTCCACGCCGCCCCCGCGCAGGGCCTGACCCCGGCGGTCACGGTGGCCCGCCTGCTGGGCTGAGCCCGCCCCCATCCGCCATCATCCGCGGTGTCAGCCCGACTCACCGCGGCGCGTCAGCGCCCGGAGGAGGAGACGACGTGCTCACCCTCGGCTACAAGGCATCCGCCGAGCAGTTCGGTCCGCGCGAGCTCCTCGACTTCGGCATCCTCGCCGAGGAGGTGGGGTTCGACTCGGTGGTGATCAGCGACCACTTCCAGCCGTGGCGGCACACCGGCGGCCACGCCCCCTTCTCCTTCGCCTGGCTCGGCGCGCTGGGCGAGCGCACCCGGCGGGTGCGGATGGGGACCAGCGTGGTGACGCCCACCCTGCGCTACCACCCCGCCATCGTCGCCCACGCCACCGCAACCCTGGGCTGCCTCAGCCCCGGCCGGGTCTTCCTCGGGGTGGGCACCGGCGAGGCGATGAACGAGGTCCCCGTGGGGGTGACCTGGCCGGACCAGAAGGAGCGCTTCGCCCGGCTCCGCGAGGCCTGCGAGCTGATCAGGCGGCTCTGGACCGAGGAGCGCGTGACCTACGAGGGCACCTACTTCCGCACCCACATGGCCACCCTCTACGACCGCCCGGATCCGCCGCCCGGTCTCTACGTGGCCGCCTCCGGACCCGCCGCCGCGCGCCTCGCCGGGCGGCTGGCGGACGGCTTCATCACCACCAGCGGCAAGGCCCCCGAGCTGTACCGCGACACCCTCATCCCGGCGGTGCGCGAGGGGCTGGCGAAGGCGGGCCGCGATCCCTCCGAGATCGAGCTGACCATCGAGATGAAGGTCTCGTACGACACCGACCGGCAGAAGGCGCTGGAGGACACCTGCCACTGGGGGGCGCTGGCGCTCTCGGCCGAGGAGAAGGTGGGGGTCGAGGACCCGATCGAGATGGAGCGGCTCGCCGACGCCCTGCCGGTGGAGCGCACCGCCTCGCGCTTCATCGTCTCCAGCGATCCGGAGGAGCAGGTCGCCGGCATCCGCCCCTACCTCGAGCTGGGCTTCACCCACCTGGTCTTCCACCATCCCGGACCCGACCAGGCGCGCTTCCTGAGGCTCTACGCCGAGCAGGTGCTGCCCCGGCTGCGCGCGCTCGACAGCTCGGGCTGAAACGGGCCCAGGGCGCGCTGGCATACTCCCGGCTGAGGACAGGCGAGGAGGGATGGACCATGGCGGTCACGGCGCGGCCCGGGCGTGATGCGGCTCCGAACATGACCGACTACGAGGCGGAGCGCGCCCGCTTTCGGCTCGACGTCCCGCCGCGCTTCAACTTCGTCCTCGACGTGCTGGAGACGCAGGCGGCGAACGGTCCGGACCGTCCCGCGCTGCTCTCCCTCGACGCCGCCGGTGGGGTGGTCTCCCGCCAGAGCTATGCGGACCTCTGCCGCGAGAGCCGCCGCATGGCCAACGCCTACACCGGCCTCGGAGTGGGAAGGGGCGATCCCGTCTTCATCATGCTGCCGCGGATCTCGCAGTGGTACACGGCGGTTCTCGGCGCCATCCGCATCGGCGCAATCGCCATGCCGGCGCCCACCATGCTCACCAGCCGCGACGTCCGCTACCGCGTCGAGCGCTCCGGCGCGGTGGCGGCGGTGGTCGACACCGACGGGGCGGCCAAGGTCGACGCGGTGCGCGACCAGCTGCCCACGCTGCGCACCAACGTGGTCGTGGGCGAGGCGCCATCGGCCGCCTGGCAGCCGCTCGACGGCCTGCTCGCCGCCGCCGGCGACGGCGCCACCGCCGCCGACCCCACCGCCAGCGACGACCCGATGCTCGTCTACTTCACCAGCGGCACCGTCGCCTATCCGAAGATGGTGCTGCACCCCCAGTCGTACGCCATCGGCCACGCCGCCATCACGGCCCGCTACTGGCAGGACCTGCGCGCCGACGACGTGCACTGGACCATCTCCGACACCGGCTGGGCCAAGGCCGCCTGGGGCAAGCTCTTCGGCCAGTTCGCCGCCGGCGTCGAGGTGGTGAACATGAACATGGGCCGGCCCGACGCCGACCTGATCCTCGACGTGGTGGCGCGCAACGGCATCACCACCTTCTGCGCGCCGCCGACCCTCTACCGCATGCTGGTGCTCACCGACCTCCGGCGCCACGACCTCGCCGCGCTGCGCCACTGCCTGAGCGCGGGCGAGCCCCTCAACCCCGAGGTGATGCGCGTGTGGGATGACGGCACCGGGGGCCTGACCGTCTACGACGGCTACGGCCAGACGGAAACGGTCAACCTCGTCGCGAACTACCGGTGCATGCCGGTGCGTGCCGGCTCGATGGGCAGGCCCGTGCCGGGCATGGACGTGCAGATCGTGGACGACGAGGGCAACCCCGTCTCCGACGACGAGGAGGGCAACATCGCGGTGCGGGTGCGGCCCGAGCGTCCCATCGGGATGTTCCAGGAGTACTGGCACGACCCCGACGCCACCGCCGCCTGCCACGTCGGCGACTGGTACCTCACCGGCGACCACGCGCGCCGCGACACCGACGGCTACCTCTGGTTCGAGGGTCGCGCCGACGACGTCATCACCAGCTCGGCGTACCGCATCGGTCCGTTCGAGGTGGAGAGCGCCCTGGTCGAGCATCCCGCGGTCGCCGAGGCGGCGGTGGTGGGCAGGGACGACCCCGAGCGCACCCAGATCGTGACCGCCTTCTGCATCCTCGTCCCCGGTGTCGAGGGCACCCCTGCGCTCGCGAAGGAGCTGCAGGACCACGTGCGCACCGTGACCGCCCCCTACAAGTACCCGCGCGAGGTGCACTTCGTCAGCGAGCTGCCCAAGACGGTGAGCGGCAAGATCCGCCGCACCGAGCTTCGCCAGCGGCTGCGCGAGGGACTGCAATAGCCACGGAGGGGATGCGCCCTCCCGTCCGGGTCGCGGTCACAGGAGGGGCGGGCTTCATCGGCTCGCACACCGTCGAGGCGCTCGCCGCCGCCGGCTGCGGCGTGCTCCTGGTCGACGACCTCAGCCACCCCTGCGGCGCGGCCCCGCCGGCGGCGGTGGAGGTGCTCGAGGCCGACTGCGGCAGCCCGGCGGCGGCCAGGGCGCTGCGCGCCTTCGCCCCCGACGCGGTGCTCCACCTCGCCGCTCGGGGCGGGGTGGCATACGCGCTCCGCGACCCCGCCGCCCACGTGCGCGCCGGCCTCTCCGCCACCGTCGCCCTCTACGAGGCGGCCTGCGCGGCCGGCGTCCGCCGGATCGTCAGCGCCTCGTCGGGCGGCGCGGTCTACGGCGACCCCGCCCGGCTGCCCGCCCACGAGGGGTTGGCGCCGCGGCCGCGCTCGGCCTACGGGGCGGGCAAGCTCGCCGAGGAGGGCTACCTCGCCGCGGCCCGCCACCGCCACCGGGTGGAGGGGCTGTCGCTGCGCTACGGCAACGTCTACGGCCCCCGCCAGGACGGCACCGGCGAGGCGGGGGTGGTGGCGATCACCTGCCACCGGCTCCGCGACCGCCGGCCGCCGCTGGTGGTGGGCAGCGGCGAGCAGACCCGCGACTTCGTCTTCGTCCTCGACCTGGTCGCCGCCAACCTCGCCGCCCTCGCCGTGCGCCGCTCCGGCGTCGTCAACGTGGGCACCGGCGAGCAGACCAGCGTCCGCCGGGTGATCGCGATCCTGCTCGACCGTGCCGGCGGCGGCGACGGGGTCGAGACCGCCCCGGCCCGCGCCGGCGAGGTGGCGCGGGTGAGCCTCGACGGCGGACGGGCGCGGCGCTGGCTGGGCTGGGAGCCCCTCACCGCGATCGAGGACGGCCTCGCCGCCACCGCAGCCTGGTTCGGGCTGGAGCCCGAGCGGCCCCCCGGCTGGCGGCGGCCAGCCTAGCCCTGGGCCCGGGCGAGGGCGATGCCGATGATCACCTCGACCGCCGCCCACACCGGCAGCGTCCTCCAGTCGATCGAGATCCACGGGATGCGGGTGCGTACCAGCCGGGTATGCTGCAGCCAGAAGAGCAGCGAGAGTGAGGCCGCCTCGGCGGCACCCAGCGCGCCCAGCAGCCGGTAGCCC
>JAQBPH010000657.1:0-15385 GCA_028287625.1 Chloroflexota bacterium
AGCTTGCGCACCGCCTCCTTCGCCGCCCAGCGCGAGGCCCAGCGGCGCGGGGAGCGCTCGCAGTCGCGGATCTCGGCCGCGGTGTAGGCGCGCCGGGCCAGCCCGGGGTTGCGCTCGACCGCGGCGCGGAGGCGGGCCACCGAGGCGACGTCGATGCCGACCGGGGGTGGCGTGGCGGGGGCGAGCACTCCGGCGGCCCCCACTACTCCACGGTGACCGACTTGGCCAGGTTGCGCGGCTGGTCGACGTCGCAGCCGCGCAGCACCGCGATGTGGTACGCGAGCAGCTGCAGCGGGAGCACGTTGACCAGCGGGGAGAGCAGCTCCTCGCAGGCGGGCACCTCGATGATGTCGCGGGCCAGGTCGTCGTCGAAGGGGTTCTCGCCCTCGGTGACCAGGGCGATCACCGGCGCCTCGCGGGTGCGCACCTCCTCGATGTTGCTCACCGTCTTGGCCAGGGTCCGCGCCCGGGTGGCGATCGCCACCACCGGCACCTCGGGGTCGAGCAGGGCGATGGGACCGTGCTTCAGCTCGCCCGCCGCGTAGCCCTCGGCGTGGACGTAGGAGACCTCCTTGAGCTTCAGCGCCCCCTCCAGCGCCACCGGGAAGTTGATGCCGCGGCCGATGTACATGGCGTTGCGAGCGTGGGCGTACTTCCCGGCCATGCGGACGATCTGCGGCTCCACCGCCAGCGTCCGGGCGAGCAGGTCGGGCATCCCCAGCAGCTCCTCGGCGAGGCGGCGGTGGCTGTCGACGTCGAGGGTGCCGCGGCTGTCGGCGAGGTGCAGGGCCAGGAGGATGCCGCACGCCATCTGGGCGACGAAGGTCTTGGTGGCGGCCACCCCGATCTCCGGCCCCGCCTGCATGTGGATCACCCCGTCGGCCTCGAGCGCCAGGGCGCTCCCCACCACGTTGGTGATCGCCACCACCGTGGAGCCGCGGCGCTGCGCCTCGCGCACCGCCGCCAGCGTGTCGGCGGTCTCGCCCGACTGGCTGATCGCGACCACCAGGGTCCGCTCGTCGACCAGCGGGTCGCGATAGCGGAACTCGCTGGCGGGCTCGACGTCGCAGCGGAGGCGGGCGAGGCGCTCGATCGCGTACTTGGTGACCAGGCCGGCGATCCAGGCGGTGCCGCAGGCGACCACGGTGACCGCGTCGAAGGCGGCGAGCCGCTCCTCGCGGATCCCCAGCTCGGGGAGGGTGACCAGGCCGGTCTCGCTGATCCGGTCGCGCAGCGCCGCCCGCAGCGTCCCGGGCTGCTCGTGGATCTCCTTGAGCATGAAGTGCGGGTAGCCGCCCTTCTGCGCCTGCTCGGCGTCCCAGTCGACGGTGATCACCCGCTGCTCGACCGGGGTGCCGTCGAGGCTGCTCACCTCCACGCCGCCGGGACGGGCGGTGACCACCTCGCCCTCGCCGAGCAGCAGGATGCGCTTGGTGTAGGGGATCAGCGCGGTGATGTCGCTGCTGATGAAGGTCTCGCCGGGGCCCAGCCCCACCACCAGCGGGGCGTTGAGCCGGGCCCCCACGATCAGGTCGGGCTCGTCGGCGGAGAAGACCACCAGCGCGTAGGCGCCCTGGACCCGGCGCAGCGCGGTGCGCACGGCGGCGGCGAGGTCGCCGCGGTAGAACTCCTCGATGAGATGCGGCACCACCTCGGTGTCGGTGTCGCTGAGGAACTCGTGGCCCCGCGCCACCAGCTCGGCGCGCAGCTCGCGGAAGTTCTCGATGATGCCGTTGTGGATGAGGTGGATCCCCCCCGTGCAGTCGCGGTGGGGATGGGCGTTCACCTCGGTGGGACGCCCGTGCGTGGCCCAGCGGGTGTGGCCGATGCCCACCCGCCCCACGATCTCGCCGTTCTCGGCGAGCCGACGGGCCAGAGCCTCGACCTTGCGCTCGCTCTTGACCACGGTGGAGTGGGGACGGTCGGGGTCCAGCACGGCGATGCCCGCGGAGTCGTAGCCGCGGTACTCCAGCCTGCGAAGGCTCTCGACGAGCACCTCGACAGCGGGACGCGGTCCGGTGTAGCCGATGATTCCGCACATGACGCACCAGCGCGAACGGGGAGGGCTGAGACGAGGTTACGTTGGGCGGGGGCTTGGGCAGGGGGTTCCCAGCGGCGCCTGCGTGCAGGCCGGGACCGGCGTGGTCGTGCTCGGCGACCGTGGACTGGCCGACGGCGCCGGGCTCGGCGGGGTGGGCGTGATCACCGCCTCCGGCAGGGCGGTGACGAAGACGTGGACGTTGACCGTGACGACGTCCGCCTTGAGGCCGGTCTGCGGCTGGAGCTGGACGGTGAAGATGCGGTCGGAGGTGAGGCCGCTCAGCGGGATCGGCGCGGTGTTGACGTGGTCCGCGCCGTTGAGCAGGTTCTCGGCGCCCGAGAGGGTCACCGTCTGGGGATCCACGGTCAACGCGCTCACCAGGTGACCCGGCGCCACCGTGCCGACGAACTGGGGGGTGACGAGGGAGACGATCGACCCGTCGACGGGCTTGATGACCACCGTGACCCGCACCGTTCCCTCGTTCACGGTGACGTCGCTCAGCGGCCGGGTCCCGCTGCGCGGGTCGACGGCGATGACGGGAACCCCGTCCTGGGTCAGGTTGCTGGTCCGGTTCCCGAAGTTGAAGTCCACCACCGCCTGGGCGAAGCTGAGCTCGCGCTGGGGACCGGTCAGCCGGACGTGGTCCGGGGTCGCGGTCGCCGAGGAGATCTGGTAGCCCACCTGGGTCTTGCTGGTGCGCACCACCACCGGCACGGTGGTGGTGCCGAGGAGGTCGACGTCGGCGGACACCGAGGCGGGCACGTCGCTGAGGTCGACGTTGGGATCGGTGTCCACGACCGTCAGGGGAAGCTGCTGCACCCCCGTCGTACGGATGGCGTCGAAGGTCGGGGTGGCCCGGATGCTCGAGGCCTGGAAGGCGTCGACGTGCTCGCGGGTGCCGTTGATGCGCACCGTGATGTCCGGAATCGGGTGGGCGAGCACGTAGCGGCCGGGCAGCTGCTGCGCGTCCTGCTGGACGTGGACCAGGATCTGCCGCGAGTCCGGCGGGTTGGCGGCGTAGACGACCACCACCCACGACGCCAGCGCCAGCAGCATGGCGAGCAGCTTCACCCGCAGGTTTCGCATCAGCCACCGCGGCGGCTCGCGGTCGCGCAGCAGCGGCAGGTCTCTCATCGACCTCATCGTCGCGTCGCCCTCACCCCGGAGCTGCGCAGGAAGGGACGGGGGATCGGCATCCGGCTCTGGCCGGGCACGCCGCCGAGCAGGGTGACGAGCATGTCGCGCAGCTTGACCTGGTCGAGGCCGCGGTACACCTTGGCCTCGTGGGCGACGCTGATCAGCCCGGTCTCCTCGCTCACGATCAGCACCACCGCGTCGCTCTGCAGGGTCAGGCCCAGGGCGGCGCGGTGGCGGGTGCCCATGCGGCCCACCCCCGGGATGGTATCTGCGAGGGGCAGCACGCAGCCCGCCGCGACGATCCGCTCCTCGCGGATGATGACCGCGCCGTCGTGGAGCGGCGAGTTCGGGAAGAAGACCGTGGCCAGCATCTCCGCGGTGGTCTCGCCGTTGATGCGCACCCCGGTGGCGGCGACGTTCTCGAGGCCGGTGCCACGCTCGAAGACGATCAGCGCACCGGTGCGCCGCTCGCTCAGCGAGCCGGCGGCGCGGATCACCTCGTCCACCAGCCGGGTGATGCCGGCGCCGCCCGGGTGGGGCAGGATGGCGCGCACCGGAGCGAGCCGGCCCACCTGGTCGAGTGCCCGGCGCAGCTCGGGTTGGAAGAGCACCACCGCGGCGATGAGGATGGCCTGGCCGCCGCTGGCGAACACGTACTTGAGCAGGCGCAGGTTGAGCGCGGTGGCGATGAGGTCGACGACCAGCAGCACCACCAGGCCGACCAGGAGCTGCGCCGCCTGGGTGCCACGCACCAGCTTGAGCAGCTGGTAGAGGATGACGGCGACGATCAGCACGTCGATGACGTCCCGCCAGCCCACGTTGCTGAGGAAGATCCGGAGGGTGTCGAGGGCGTTGCTCACGGAGCCACCCCCGCGAACAGCAGCGCCAGCAGCGCCTGCTGCACCCACATCCGGTTCTCGGCCTGGTCGAAGACGATCGACCGGGGGCCGTCGAGCACCGAGTCGGTGATCTCCTCGCCGCGGTGGGCGGGCAGGCAGTGCATCACCCGCGCCCCCGGCGCGGCGCGCGCCACCAGGGCGTCGTTGACCTGGAGGTGGGCGAAGTCCTCGCGGCGGCGCTGCTGCTCGGCCTCCTGGCCCATGCTCGCCCAGACGTCGGTGTAGACGATGGCGGCGCCGTCGAGCACCGGCCCGGGGTCGTGGGAGAGCAGGAAGCCGTTCTGGCCGCCGCGCAGCACCGCGGCGGCCTCCAGCACCGCCGGCGGCGGCTCGTAGCCGGGAGGACAGACCACACGGAGGTCGATGCCGCAGAGGGCGGCGGCGTAGATCCACGAGGTGCAGACGTTGTTGCCGTCGCCGACGTAGGCGACGGACACGCCATCCAGCTCGCCGGTGACCTCCCGCACGGTCAGCAGGTCGGCGAGCACCTGGCAGGGATGCTCGCGGTCGGTCATGGCGTTCACCACCGGCGCGAGGGCGTTGGCGGCCATGCGCACCAGGTCGCGGTGCGACGTGAGGCGGGCGACGATGCCGTCCAGGTAGCGGTCGAGGATGCGGCTGACATCGGTGACCGACTCGCGCTCGCCCATCTGGATCTCCTGGGAGAAGATCGGGATGGGATGGCCGCCGAGCCGGTGGATGGCAACCTCGAAGCTCAGCCGGGTTCGGTTGCTGGGACGCTGGAAGATCATCGCCACGCAGCGGCCCTCGAGCGGCCTGCCCAGGTGCCCGCCGCTCTTGGCGCGCGCGCCCGCCTCGAGCACCGCGTCGATGTCGGCGCGGCTGAGGTCGGTGATGCTGAGCAGGTCGCGACCGGCAAGAGCGCTGTACATGGCGTGTGCCGACGAGTATATGGATGCTCGGTCGCGGCGGCCTGACGCCGGCGTCTCCCGACCGACAGGACGGGTTGACAGAGCGGGGGTCGCCTGCGAGGCCGGCCGGGTGCGCTACCGTGCGGCCGTGAGGATCGCGGTGGTGGTCTCGGGGGGGCTGGTCGAGACCCTGCAGGCGGCGCCGCTGCTGGGGACGCTGCGGGTCGCCGACCCGGCCTCGACGATCGTGCTGATGGCGCCGCCGTCGGTGACGAGGGTGGCGGGTGGGCTGCCCGGCCTCGACGAGGTGGTCACCCTGGCGGCGCTCGGCCCGGGGGCCCCGCGCCCCGACCAGTGGCTCGCCGCGCTGCTGGCGCTCCGCACCCGGCGGCTCGAGGCGGTGCTGCTCTGCAGCGCGCGGCTGCGCGACCGCACCCTCGCCTACGCCTCCGGGATCGCCCGGCGCGCCGGCCTGGACGGCGGCCCCGGCACCGCGCTGCTCACCGCCCGGGTGCCCGCGACGGCGCACGAGAACCGCGTCGAGGCCTTCCTCCGCCTCGCCGGCGCCCTGGGGGTGGAGGAGCGCCTGCACCGCCCCGAGTACGATCCCGGCGAGGCGGCGCGCGCGGGCGCCGAGGAGCGGTTGATCGGGAGCGGCTTCGAGGACGGCCGCCTGCTCATCGCCGTGGCCCCCGGCGCCGGCTTCGCCGACCCCATCCCCGGCACCCCCGCCTGGGCGCTCGCCTGGGACCCGGAGCGCTTCGCCCACCTCGCCAACCAGCTCGGCGCCCGCCACGGCGCCGGCGTGGTGGTGCTCGGCACCGAGGCCGACCGCGACGCCGCCGACCGCATGCTCGACGACGTCGAGGCCCCGGTCCTCGACCTCTGCGCCGGCCTCGCCCTCGACGAGGCGGCGGCGGTGATCGAGCGCTGCGACCTGCTGATCAGCGGCGAGTCGCCCCTCCTCCACCTCGCCGCCGCGGTCGGCACCCCGGCGATCGGCCTCTACGGCCCCACCGACGGCGCCGCCCGCGGCCCCTACGGCCCCGGCAGCCGCGTGGTGCAGGGCCTCCCCGAGGCGACCTCGGGGCGCCACCCCGGGCCCCTGATGCGCCACATCCGCGTCGACGACGTCCTCGCGGGGATCGAGATGTAGTCGCGCGGGGCCTCCGTCGTTGTAGTCGCAAGCCCGGACGCGGTGAGCCGGGCGACGGCGCTCGGCGGGGACGCCGGCGATCGCTTCGCGATCGACTCGGCTCGGAGCTCGCCGCGGGGGTATACGGCTCGCTACGCCCCGCCGAGCGCCGTCGCCCGTCCCCCCGCTGGGGGGAGCGACACGCCGCCGATCCAGGCTCCTGAGAGCCGAGAGCGTTCATCCACCCGGCCGGCGCTATCAAGGGTTCTCGGCCCATGCGAGCCGTGATCTGCGGCTGACGGGAGGGGCGGACGGCACGCGCGGGTGGAGGCGAAAGCTGAAGGCCGCCCGCCACAGCCCCGACGAAACCGTCCGCCCACGGGGCGGCCGATGAGTCGGGGCGCGGCGGACGGCCGAAGGCCTACGCGCCCCGACCAAGAGCCGGAACCCGCGCGTGCCGGCCGACCCGGCCGACAAGGACGACCCGGTCACGAGCGAGGCACACCCGCGCGTGCCGGCCGACCCCGCCGACGAAGGACAAACCGGTCACGAGCGAGCCTGTGTCTGCAGCGCGACACGATCGCGGATACCGGCCATCGGTCGCCGGATAGGGTGGCAGCGGAGACCCGTCCTGCGCGGGTCCACACCCACGGAGCGTCGGCGAGATGGACGGACAGACCACCGGGGCGGGGCAGATGGGCGCCGTGGCCGCCACCGCCCCCACCGGCACCGCGCGGCGCTGGGCCGCGGTGGGCGCCTCCACCGAGACCGACTCGCGCACCGCCGGGCGGCTCGCGACGGCCCGGGCGCTGGCCGGCGGGGAGGAGGCTCGCCTGCTCGTCGTCTTCGCCTCCGACGGCCACGATGCGGGCGAGCTCCTCGCCGGGATCCACGAGCAGGCCGGGGACGTTCCCCTGGTCGGGTGCACCACCGCGGGCGAGATCTCCACCGACGGCCCGACCGACGGGGGAGTGGCGGTGCTCGCCGTCGGCGGCGAGGGCTTCACGGCGGCGACGGCGGCTGCCGGCGGCGCCTCCGAGGGGCTCCGCGAGGCGGGCGCCCACGCGGCCGCATGCCTCGCCGCCGGCGGCGACGCCCCCCATCGCGTCCTCCTGCTCCTCACCGACGGTCTGGCCGGCGACCCGCAGGAGGTCGTCCGCGGCGCATACAGCGTCGTGGGTGCCGCCGTGCCGCTGGTCGGCGGATGCGCCGGAGACGACCTCCGGATGCGCCGCACCCGCCAGTTCCACGGCGCCGACGTGCTCGAGAACTCGGTGGTCGCCGCCGGGCTCTGCTCGGACTCGCCGATCGGCATCGGCGTCCGGCACGGGTGGGCCAAGGTCGGCGACCCGATGCTGGTGACCCGGAGCTCCAGCTGCCGGGTGCTCTCCCTCGACGACCAGCCCGCCCTCGACGTGTATCTCGACCGTCTCGGCGCCCCGCAGGAGGCGCGGCACGACCACGAGGCCTTCACCCGCTTCGCCATGACCCATCCGCTCGGGCTCAGCCGGCGCAGCGGCGAGGAGGTGCGCTTCATCGCCGGTGCCGGCTTCGACGATCGCTCGCTGACCTGCATCGCCGAGGTCCCGCAGGGCGGCCTCACCTGGATCATGGAGGGCGACGGCACCTCGGTCCTGGACGCCACCGACGCCGCCTGCCGCGATGCGCTGGCGCAGCTCGAGGGCCGGCCCCCGCTCGCCTTCATCGCCTTCGACTGCATCGCCCGCCGCGGCGTGCTCGGGGACGAGGGGATCCGGCACGAGGTCCGGCGGATCGCGGAGCACGCCGGGGGCGCGCCCGTGGTCGGCTTCTACACGTACGGAGAGATCGCCAGGACGCACGGGATCAGCGGCTTCCACAACCAGACCCTCGTCGTGCTCGCGCTGAGCTGACGTTGATCTCCCCGTCGAGCGGCTGGTCGACCCAGCAGCTGGCCGAGTTCCTGGTGGCGGTGTCCGCGTACGAGGACGAGGCGTCGGCGATCCGCTGCGCCGTGGAGTGGGCCGCGGAGGCCGTGGAGGCCGAGGTCGCCGCGATGGTCCGCGGAGGCCGGCTGGCCGCCGCCGTCGGCTTCGCCCAGGGCGAGGCTCCCGTGGCCGACCTCGTCGCGCTCACCGAGCGCCCCAGGGGCATCATCGAGGTCCCCGGCGCGGGGGCGTGCCAGGTCCTGGTCATCCCGGTCGACGACGATCCCGCCTCACACCTGGTCATCGGACGCTCCGGTGACGGCGGCTTCGACGCCGAGGAGTCCGCGCTGCTCCGCGCCATGGCGCGCTGCCTCGTGCTCACGCTGCGGACGCTGCGCACGCTCGAGAGCGAGCGGACGCTGCGCGCGGTCATGGCCCGGGCGCAGGAGGCGCTGCTCGAGAGCGAGCGCACCTTCCGGCTCCTCTTCGCCAACAACCCGCATCCCATGTGGGTGACCGATCGGGACACCTTCGACTTCCTTGCGGTCAATGACGCCGCCGTCGACCTCTACGGATACTCGCGCGACCAGTTCCTGACGATGCGCGTCACCGACCTCCGCTGGCCGGCCGAGAGCGCCAGGCTGGCCGCGGCGATGCAGCGCATGGAGCAGGGGGAGCGGGTCGTCGACCGCATCCAGCACCGCCTCAAGGACGGCCGCCTCATCCAGGTGGAGGTGACGGTGCGCTCCCACGAGTTCTCCGGGCGCCCGGCGACGCTCGTCCTCGCCCAGGACATCACCGAGCGCACCGCGCTCGAGGAGCAGCTGCGGCACCAGGCGTTCCACGACCCGCTCACCGGGCTCGCCAACCGGGCGCTCTGGCGCGACCGGGCGGAGCACGCCATCGCGCTGTGCCTGCGCGACCCCACGCCGCTGGCGGTGCTCGCCATCGACCTCGACGGTTTCAAGGCGGTCAACGACACCCTGGGCCACCCCGCCGGTGATCGCATCCTCGTCGGCGTCTCCGAGCGGCTGACCGCGTGCCTGCGGCCCGGTGACACCCCCGCCCACCTCGGCGGCGACGAGTTCGCCGTCCTCCTCGAGGACACCGCGGCGGAGGAGGCCGTGCGCGTCGCCGAGCGCATCCTCGAGGAGCTCCGCGCCCCCTTCAGCGTCGCCGGCAAGGAGGTCTTCGTCGGTGCCAGCATCGGCATCGCGGTGACCACCGATGCGGCCGCCGACGGTGACGCGCTGCTGCGCGACGCGGACATCGCCATGTACGCGGCGAAGATGCGCGGCAAGGGGCGTGCCGAGCTCTTCGAGCCGGCGATGCATCGGGGCACGGTGCGCCGCCTCGAGCTGGGGAGCCAGCTGCGCCGGGCGCTGGAACGCGACGAGCTGCTCCTCGAGTACCAGCCGGTGGTGTCGCTCGCGACCGGGGCGGTGGAGACCGTGGAGGCGCTGGTGCGCTGGCGGCATCCCGCCCACGGACTGGTGCTCCCGGGTGAGTTCATCCCCCTCGCCGAGGAGACCGGGCTGATCGTGCCGGTGGGACGCTGGGTGCTCGAGACCGCCTGCCGGCAGCTCTGCCGGTGGCGCTCGGCGGACCCGGACGGGCCGCACCTGAGCGTCGCCGTCAACGTCTCGTCGCGCCAGCTGCGGGAGCCGGGGTTCGAGAACACCGTCACCGACGTGCTGGCGGCCACCGGCCTGCACCCCTCGAGCCTCACCCTGGAGGTGACCGAGAGCGTCCTCGTCGACGACATGGAGGCGGTCAGCGAGCGCCTCGACATGCTGCGCAAGCTTGGCGTCCGCATCGCCATGGACGACTTCGGTGCCGGGTACTCCTCGCTCGCGTACCTGCGCAAGCTGCCGCTCGACATCGTGAAGATCGACCGCATGTTCGTCGCCGGGCTGGCCAGCTGCGTCGACGATCGCTCGCTGACCCTGGCGATCGTCCGGCTCCTCGACACCCTCGACGTCGCCACCGTCGCGGAGGGGATCGAGTCCGCCGAGCAGCTCGACTACGTCCGCGCCCTCGGCATCGACGCGGGCCAGGGGTACTTCTTCTCACGGCCCCTGCCGGCGGAGCGGCTCGGCTGCCCCCCCTGGTCGGCGGCCTCGCTCGGGCTGCTCCGTCCTGTGAGTCGCTAGCCCGCAGCGGCGAGCGACACGCCGTCGATCCCGGCTCGCATTTGCTGAGAGCGTTCATCCACCCGGCCGTGTATCTCGGCCCATGCGAGCCGTGATCTGCGGCTGACGGGAGGGGGGGACGGCACGCGCGGGTGAAGGCGAAAGCTGAGGGCCGCCCCCCACAGCGCGAAGACGAAACCGCCCCGTCAACGTGGCGGCCGATGAGTCGGGGCGCGGCGGACGGCCGAAGGCCTCCGCGCCCCGACCAAGAGCCGGAACCCGCGCGTGCCGGCCGGCCCGGCTGACAAGGGACGCACGGTCGCGAGCAAGCGCCCTCACAGAGGCGTCAAATACCTCATCGGGTCGGCGGGGCCGCTGGCGGTGTCCACCTCGAAGTGGAGATGGGGGCCGGAGGAGTTGCCGGTGGAGCCGGAGTAGCCGAGGACCTGTCCCAGGGCCACCCGGTCGCCGACCTCGACGGCGCGGCTGGTGAGGTGCCCGTAGAGGGTGCTGTAGTCGACGCCCGGCAGGTCGCAGGAGATCACCACGTGGACGCCGAAGCCGGTGGCGCCGTCGACCGCCCGGGTGACGGTGCCGGGGCAGGCGGCACCGACGGAGGTGCCGCTGGGGACGCCGAGGTCGATGCCGGTGTGGAAGTGGGGGCAGCCGCCGCGGGAGGGCTCGAGGCCGACGCCGGTGCAGCCGAAGGGCTGGGTGATGCCGGCGGTCACCGGCCAGGGGAGGGCGGCGTCGGGTCCGGGCTGCCCGTAGTCGAGCCAGTCCTGGTAGGCGGCCTGCCGGGCCCGCACCTGGGCGACGTAGGCGGGATCGTGGTTGTAGGCGAGCAGCGCCCGGGCGGGGTCGCCGGCGGCCACCCCGTCGGCGGCGAGCATCGCCGCGGCGGCGTCGATCTCGACGGCGGGGTTCCAGATGTCCACGGCCTGGGCGCCCGCCGGGGCGTAGGCGGCGAAGGTGGCGGGCATCATCTGCATCACCCCGAGCGCCCCCGCCGAGCTGCGGGCGCCGGCGTTGTAGCCGCTCTCCGTGGCGCCGACCGCAAGCAGCAGGCTGAGGGGGACGTGGTGGGCGTCGGCGGCATGCTGGAAGTGGGCGAGCATCAGCGGCGGAGGCAGCGGGTTGTGGGGCGGGCCACCGCTGACGTCGACCCCGGCGGCGGTGCTGTGGGCGTCGTCGTAGGCGGCCATGAGCGCGATCCCGGTCACCCCCAGGCCGGAGACCAGCATCAGCAGCATCACCGCCCGGCGGACACCGTTCTTCCTGCGGCGCCGCATCAGTCCTCCGGCCCGTCGAGCACCTCGCCGCGCATCGCGCCGTCGGTGTCGACGATCGCCCACTCCGCCGGCTGCACGTCGAGCTTGACCACGAAGGAGCGCTCACCGACCCGCCACAGCGCCCAGGCGCGGCCCAGGCTGCGGACGTACTCGACCTCGGTCGAGCTGAGGCCGAGGTGCTTCTGGAGCAGCGGGATCTCGCCCGGCTCCTGGTTGAAGATCACCTTGGTGGCGCAGTCGGAGAGCAGCCCGCGGACGCTCGCCATGGTGCCGTCGGCGGCCTCGAGGTCGCTGAGCCGGTGGAGCACGGCGACGTTGGCGGTCGAGGTGGCCCGGCACAGCTTCCACTGCGCCTGGAACCACTCGGCCGCGGCCCGGTGGCGGAGCATGAACCAGGCCTCGTCGGCGACGAAGAGCTTGTAGCCGGGTCGCCGCGAGACGATCGCGAAGAGCCAGGCCGCCGCGAGCGCGAGGGTGACCAGCCGCTGCTTCTCGGCGGTGAGCGTCTGGGTCAGCCGCCGCAGGTTGAGGGCGAGGAGCGGGGCGTTGAGGTCGACCCCCTCCGAGGTGGGCGCGTCGAAGAGGGCGCCAGCCGGCCCGTGGATGTAGTCCCAGAGCGCGTCGGCGGGGTCGCAGGTGACCGCGCCGCGGGCGGCGAGCCCAGTGTGCACGTCGCGCAGGGTCGGGTTGGGGCAGCTCTCGACCACCTCGCGCACCACCTCGCTGACGATGCGCAGCTCGGCGGGCTTGAGCGGCCGCTCCAGCATCACCGGGAGCACCGCGCGCATCAGCAGCTCGCGCTCGCGGGTGGGGTCGAGCCCGGTGGCCGAGGTCAGCTTCTCGTCGAGCGGGTTGAGGCGCAGCGCGCCGCCGGTGGCGAGCCGCAGCGGCTCGACCCCGAAGGCGCGGGCCAGCGGCGTGGTCTCGCCCTTGGGGTCGAGGTAGATGGTCGAGTAGCCGACCACGTTGAGCCGCCGCGAGAGCGCCTTCATCAGCGCCGACTTGCCGTAGCCGAGCCGGCCGATGACCAGGATGTTCGGGTCGCCGATGACCCCGTCGAGGTACATGCGGATGGGGTCGTAGTAGAAGGGCGAGCGGCTGAAGGCGTCGGTGCCGATGTACACCCCGGCCGAGCCCAGGCTCGACTCGGCGATGAACGGGAGCAGCGCCTGCAGGCTCGCGGTGGTGGCGCGGTGCGCGACCCGCCGCGGCGGTGGCACCCGGGTGGAGAGGGCGTCCATCAGAGGCCCCGGCAGAGGGGCAGGGTGAAGGTGAAGGCGGGGCCCTGCTCGCCCACCAGCCGCTGGAGGTCGAGGTGCGAGCGCAGGGCGCAGTCCTCGACGTCGGCGATGGCCGCCTCGAGCGCCTCGGGTCCCTCGGCGGAGACGGTGATGTAGCCGGCGTAGACGAACTCGCGGTGGCCCTCGGCGAGCTCCTGCTCGCGGCGCTCGATGCCCATCCGCTGGTTGCGGCGGGTGGCGGTCTCGATGAAGCCGCGCGCCGCCCGCATCTGGGCGTCGCCGAGGTCGGCGGTGCGCGCCGACTCGGCGGCGCGGAGCGCCCGGCTGGGGGGCACGGGCTGGAGCACGATGCTGTAGCAGTGCGCCGCCCGGGCCTCGAGGATGAGCGGGATCTGGAAGCCGCAGTCGACCGGCAGGCGGGGGAAGTGGCGCACCGCAAAGGTGACGTGGCAGTACTGCTGCGCCTCGTAGTGGGTCGCGGTCTCGCGCTCGTAGGAGGGGCTCACGGAGTCCCAGCTGACCTCGTGACCGTCCTGGAAGCGCCGCGCCTCGGGGTCGTAGGCGTTGCGCACCACCGCGGCGACGCCGCCGGGGCTGAGCACCGCCGCGCCGGGGAGGATCTCGTGGAGCTCGGCCTTCAGCCGCTCGACCTCGGCGGCGAGGATGCTCATCGCGCCGAGGTCGACGTCGCCCCCGCCGCGTCGCGCCGCCTGGCGCCGCCCGATGCGGGTGAGCGAGACCTGGACGACCACGAAGTTCTCGTGCTCGGTCGGCGGCCGGCGGTCGATCTGCTCGGCCAGCGCCTCGTCGAAGAACGGCGACCCCGGATCGGCGTGGCGCGCGAACCAGCTGCGGTTGTCGCGGGCGGCGCCCGGCGCGGTGCGGTGGAGCAGCTGGATGCGCGAGAGCGGCGAGTGCTCTCGGACCAGGCTGCCGAGCACCAGGCCCCAGCGGTTGAGCTGGTTCACCCGCTCCTCGACCGAGCGCAGCACGAAGGGCATCGCCCCCAGCTGCATCAGCGTGCAGTAGGTCACCTCGCCCGCGACCTGCTGCTCGCGGAGCACCCCGTAGCGGCGGCCGCCGCGCTCGAGGGTGAGCAGCGCCACCTCGGGGAGCACGTGGCCGATGCCCCGGGGGTCGCCGCGGCGCCGGGTCAGACGGGTGCGGGTGGCGTAGCCGGCGAGGATCAGCGCCCAGTCGTCGACGTGGTGGCCGTTGATCGGCAGGAGGGCGAGCGCGGTGGCGGCGACGCACCAGCCGCAGACCACCAGCGCCCCGAGCGCACGGGGCACGAAGTGCAGGCTGATCAGGCCCAGCACCAGGCCGCCGACCATCACCGCGAGCTGGGGGAAGCGGATGCCGAGGAAGACACCAGGGGAGTGGTGGGCAGGGAAGACGAAGCGCGGGGCGGCGGTCTCGGTTCCGCTCCCCTCGGCCGTCTCGACGCTCATGCTGCGCCCCTCACGAGCCGGGCTGGACGCGCGGGCGCAGCGCCGCCGGCGCCGGGTTGCGCGGCCCGTCCGCCGGCGGTGGCTGCTGGAGCGGGGCCATCGCCGGCGCCGTCACCGGGGTCGGGGTGGGCACGGCGCCGCCGACCGGCACCGGCGGCCGGTGTCCCGCCGCCGCGGCCCCCGACTCCTGCGGGGTCACCCCGGCGGGCTCGGGAGGACGGTTGCGCTCGGGGTGGGGGCGGTAGATCGCCGGCGCGGTCAGCCGCGGCGCGCGCGGGCGGCTGCCCTCCTCGGCGTCGCGGCGGTGCATCTGGCCGATGCCCCAGGCCACGCTGCCGGCGGCGGCGTCGCCGGCCCCGCCCATGGCGCCCAGCGGCGGAGCGGTGCCGGCGCGGCGCCGCGCGAAGCCCATGGTCTCCATCTCGGCGAGATGGATGCCGCGGAGCAGCGCCCAGGGGGTGAAGGCGACCATGCCGAGCAGCACCGTCGCCGAGGTGATCGCCAGCCAGTCGGGCACGCCCTGAAATCCAAAGGCGAGGATCTGGAAGCCGACGGAGAGGAAGATCACCATCGCCAGCTTGGTGAGGATCAGCGAGGCGAGGTACTCGCCCATGCGCTTCGCCGCGCCGGCGGTGCGCGGGTAGATGGCCATCACCGCGACCAGCGGCAGGAACACCACCAGCGCCTGCACGAGCACCAGGCGCAGCACCAGCCAGGCCACCACCAGCAGGGTGGTGATCAGCGCGAAGAGGGCGAGCACCGCGATGGCCGCGGCCTCGGGCACCCCGCCGCCGGAATGGCTCTGGAGCATCTGGGTCAGCCGGTCGATCACCTGCGTGCTGGCCGACCCCATGCTGGTGGCCCAGAGGCCGGCGATGGCGTCGACCCCCTGGACGAACCAGGCGACCAGGGGCAGGCCGGCGAGCGCGACCATCACCGCGGCGATCAGCCGGCTCAGCACCGCCGGCCCGGCGCCGCGGACGCCTCCGGCCATGTGCTCCAGCAGGGCGAGCGCCACGAAGGCGATCACCAGGCCGAGGGCGAGCGCGGTCATCTCGCTGTAGGCGGGGTTGACCACGTGCCAGTTGGGCTCGAGGCTGGGCGAGAGCAGCGACTGCTTGAGCCAGCCGAGGGTGGTGACCACGCCGTCGACGAGGAAGCTCTGGACGTGGTCGAGCGCGCCGTGGGCGACGTAGCCGGTGGCGCGGCCGGTCAGGGTCGGCGAGAGCGCCGGCCGGGGGGCGAGGGCCGGCGGGGGCTGGGGCGCGGCCGCCGGGG
>JAQBPH010000666.1:0-3780 GCA_028287625.1 Chloroflexota bacterium
CGCCGCGCCGGTCGCCGCCGAAGCACTCGGGCGCGGAGCCGCCGGCGACCGCCGCGGCGACGCTGTGCCGGCTGGGGTCGACCTCGGCGAAGGCCACCTCGGTGTCGAGGGGCAGCGCCTGGTGGCGGACCTCGAGGGAGCAGGTCGCCGCGCTGTGGCTGTGGCCGACGATCGCGTCCTCCTGCAGCGCCGGTCCCAGCGCGGGCCCGGTCCACAGGTGGATGGCGTTGACCGCCAGCCCCGGCCCTCCGGGGTCGGGGAGCTGCTCGTTCAGCACGACGGTGAGCGCCACCGCCGCGCCCCGTGCCCCCTGGGGAAGCACCACCACCCGGTTGGGCGGCGGCGTGGAGCTGGCGAGCAGGGGATGGCCGCCGCCGATGACCTGGGTGCCTCCCACCTCGAGGGCGCCGATGCTGCCCAGGCCGGCGGCGCCGCTGCACCCCTGGGTGAGCGAGCGGCTCGCCACCGAGTCGGCGATCAGAGCTGCCGGGGTGCCGCGGAGCATCTCGACGTGGGCGACGCCGGCGCAGGCGCTGGCCCCCGGCGCGGCGAGCGGGGATGCCGGGCCGCCGTCGGGCTGCGCCGTCCCCGCCGGCGGACAGGCGCCGGCGCCACCCGGGTCGAGGGTGGCGACGGCGGCGTCACCGGCCAGGTGGAGCACGTCGACACCCGTGGCGGGGCACCCCGGCGGCGTCGAGCCGCCGCAGGAGAAGGTGCCGGAGCGCCGGGTGGCGGTGACCTCGGGGGGGACGTGGGCGGCGACCGGCGCCATCGGACCGGTGGCACCGCCGGGCCCGCGCGTCAGCAGCGCGTAGGACTCGCCGCCGGCGGCGCCCCCGATGGTCTCGGCGCGACCGGCGCGGACGCCGGTGAGCAGGCCGAACAGCAGGACGCAGGCGGCGGCGATCGCAAGGCGACGTCGACGGCGGCTCATCATTCTCTCCCTTCCCTCCCCCCGGACGCCCATCATCTTGACGCCGGTGGCCGCCGCGTGGGCGCCCGAGGCGGCGGAGGGCCGGCCTGGGTCAGACCGCGCCGGCGATCAGCGCCGCCAGGGCCCGCGCCCCCGCCGGCTGGAGGTGGTAGCCGTCCGGCCCGAACCACTCGGGGTGGCCGGAGCTGGCGGCGTACCAGTCGGCGAGCACGGCGCCGGGATGCCGGGCCACCCCGGCTCGGAGCGTCGCGTTCACCGACGCCTCCCACGACCGTGGCACCCGCACCGTGACGAACACGATCCGCCGGGTGCCGGTGGCGGCGCGCACCATGGCGTCGAACTGGGCCGCGGAGACGGTGCCATTGGTGCCCAGGTCGACCACCAGGGTGGGGCGCAGCCGGCCCGAGCCCCGGTCGGACTGGACGGTGGCCACCCCCGGGTCCCACTGGCGGCTGACCACGGCGTCGACCTCGATGGACGGGATGGCGGCGCGCAGCGCGGAGGAGGCGCCCAGCATCACCGAGTCGCCGATCGCGGTGACCCCGCCCGGGGGGTCGGCGGTGGCCGGGGACGGCTCCGGCGCCGGGGCGGCGGGGCTCGGGGTCGCCGGGGGGGACGGGGCCGGGGTCGCGGTCGCCGCGGGGGTGGGGCTGGGCGTGGCGGTCGGGACCGGCGCCGATCGCGGCGGCGGGGTGGTCGCCACCGTGGTCCAGGTGTGGATCTCCGGCGCGCAGCCGCCGAGCAGCGGCGTCACCGCCAGCAGCGCGGCCGCCGTCGCCACCCGGCGTGCACGGCCGGCGTGCCGGTCCCGCACCCCGCCCCCTCTCGCACATCCGTTCGACCCGGGCACTCTACCATGGTCGCATCCCGACCCTCGGGCAGGGCGGGCGGTGGTGAGGGTGCCGGTGAGCTCAGGCCGCGGTGGAGCTCCGAGCCTCGGCCACCTCGCGGACGACGGCGACGATGCCGCCGTCGACGTTCACGGTGAGGATCATCAGCCCGCCCGCGAGCCAGAAGCAGCGCCGGCCGGGGAGCTCGCCGGCGGCGGTCTCGAGCCGGCGGCGCATGGCGCTGCCGGTGACCGCGGCGTTGAGCACCGACACCGGTTGGGCATCGAGCGCGGACAGCCACTCCACCGCCGAGACGGCGCTGGTGATCCAGGCGGTGACCCCGTCGACGTCGACGAGCTCGCCCTCGAGGTACTGCGCCTTCGCCTGATCTGCCGTCATCTCGCGCACGTCCCCGGTCATGTGACTCTGCACACAGTGTGCCATCCGGAGCCGAAATCACCGCCCCGCGTCATCACCCCGTGACCGGATCAGGCCAGGCCCATCTCGTGGAGCGCGGCGTGGTCGAGGCCGAGGTTGTGGCCGATCTCGTGCCGGAGGGTCACGCGGACCTGGTGCTGCAGCTCGGGCTGGTTGCGGCTGTAGCTCTCGATGATCCGCTGGAACAGGATGATCTGCTCCAGCCACTGCGACTCCGAGACGGCGGTGCGGGGACGGCCGCCGCCGCTGTACACCCCCAGGGTGGTCGGGGTCACGAAGCCGTGCTCGATCATCTCCCGGCTGGGCAGGGCGTGGATGAGGACGTCGGTGTCGCCCAGCGCCTCCTGGTACATCGCCGGGATGCTCGCCCACTCGGCCGCGGCGATGGCGTGGAAGGCCTCCTCGCCGACCCGGTAGGGCACCGCGTGGTGATAGGGGTCGAGCTGCGCGGCGGTGGCGGCGCACGCGTCGGCCTCCTCCAGGCGGTCGAGGTAGGGGAGCGCCCGGCCGAGCATCGCCCAGGGACGGGCGCTGCGCGGCTGCAGCCGCGCGGACTGGCGGAAGCAGCTCTCGGCGCGCTCCATGTGGCCGAGGTCGAAGCACGCCATCCCCAGCTCCACCGACACCGCGAACGACTCTGGATCGACGGCGCTCGCCCGTTCGGCGCTGCGCAGCGCGCGCAGCCGCAGCGGCCAGGAGCGGTCGGCGCCGACCCGCAGACCGCGGGACTCGATGAGCAGGGCGCGCACCTCGGCGGCGGGCTCCAGCCGTCGCGACCGCACCGCGTCCTCGGCGAGCTGCACCGCGTGCACGACGTCGCCCTCGCGGAACGCCGCCTCGGCGTCGGCGAGGAAGCGCTCCGCCTCGTCGCCGTCACGGGGCAGCCGCCGGTCGAGGAGGCGGTCGAGGATGCCCACGCGAGCCGCCCTGCTAGACGCCGAGGTGCGGGAGGGAGCCGGTGCCACCGGCGGCGCAGCCCCGGCAGAGCTGCACCCGGTCGCCGGCCATGCCCTGGACCCGGCAGGCGGGGCAGACCATCACCGGCAGCGCCGTCGCCGCCATCACCACCACCTCGACCCGCGCCTCCTCGGGGACGGCGGCCCCGGACGCCCGGACCCCACAGTGCGCGCACACCGGCCGGCGCAGGTCGGCGATCCGGGACAGGGGGCTCTCGGGCATGGGAGGCGAGGCTATCAGGGCGGCGGCTTCGGCGGACAGGTCGGGGGATGGGGAGGAGTACCCTGCAGCCGGGGCACACGGGCGCCCCAGGGTGATCCCCACTCGTAGGACCGCGTCAGCGCCGAGAGGAAGAGGAGAGGAGTGGCGACGCGCCGGATGCGGACGAGGCTGCTGCTGCTCTGCGTGGCCGCCCTCGCGGCAATCGGCCCCTCCCTCCACGCCAGCCCTGCTGCGGCCGCCGGCGGCAGCGCCGCCTGCGTCCACCAGTGGACCGACACGGTCAGCCCCGGGACGACCACGGCCACGCAGCGGGCGGTCTTCAGCAGCCACGGCGAGACCGGGACGATCCAGTGCACCGGGACGGTGCAGGGCCGGCAGGTGACCGGCGCGGGAACCTTC
>JAQBPH010000672.1:0-5340 GCA_028287625.1 Chloroflexota bacterium
GACCTTGTCACCGGTCTTGAGACCCTTGTTCTTCATCAGCCAGTCGAGGCCGTCGACCATCTCGAGGTCGTAGCTGGTGCCGCTCAGGACGACGAAGGGATTCGACAGCAGCTTCGACGACCACGACACCGGCTGGGTGAGGACGGTGTCGCTGGCGATGCTGTTCAGCAGCGCCGCGGTCATCGGTGATCCCAGCAGCTCCTGGAATGCGAGCACCTGCGGCTGCATGGAGGTGTAGAGGGACACCGCGTTCTGGACGTTGTAGCCGTGATCCTTGGTGAGCAGCTCGACGGTGCGACCGCACACGCCACCCTTCTTGTTCTGGTCCTGCCAGTACAGGGTGGCGCCCTGGGTGACCGACTTTCCCAGCGCAGCGAACGCGCCGGTGAGGTCGGTGAGTACACCGAGCGTGATCTTGCTCGAGGTCACCCCGGGGCCGGTGGGGATGCCGGGGGTGGATGCGCCGCCGCCGGTGCTGCCACTGCTGCCGCAGGCGGCGATCGCCAGCACACCGGTGGTGGCGAGCGCAACGTATCTCCAGGTGCGGACACGTGGTTTCATGCTGCCTCCTTCTGGGTGGATGGATGAGGGGGTCGACGAAGTCTGGATGCAAGCCGGGGCACGCGCCGGGCGAGCGCCGCCACACCGCCGGGCTCGAAGACCAGCAGCAGGATGACCGCGGCGCCGTAGATGAACTGCGCGGCCACCGCGGCGGTCACACCGCCGGAGCCGGTTGGCGCGAGAAAGGGAAGGGAGTCACTGTACTTCGCCAGCAGGAGGGGCAGTGCGGTGACGAACAGCGCACCGACCAGGGCGCCGCCCGGCGACCCCAGTCCGCCGATGACGATCATCGCGAGGAACGAGACCGTCAGCCCCAGGCCGAATGTGTCGGGGACGATGTGGTGGTACGCGAGCGCCAGGATGACGCCCCCGAGGCCGGCGTACATCGAGGAGAGGGTGAAGGCGTACGCCTTGTAGCGCACCACGTTCACCCCCAGCACCGAGGCCGCCACCTCGCTGTCGCGCAGGCAGCGCAGCGCCCGTCCGGGCCGCCCCTCGAGGACGTTGACGTAGTACACGTAGGCGAGCACCACGCTGGCGAGGCCGAGGTACCAGAGCTTGCTGTTGCGGGTGAAGTTGACGCCGAGCACGCTGAGCGGGGAGCTGTCGAACGCGAAGCCGAGGAGGTTGAAGTCGGGCACATCCCGACCGTTGAAGCCGCCGCTCACCTTCTGCGCGTTGAAGGCGATGTGGAGGCCGACGAAGACCAGCCCCAGCGAGGCGACGCCGAGGTAGATGCCGCGCAGCCGCGAGGAGATGGGGCTGAAGAGCAGGCCGGCCAGGCCGGCGATGAGCACCGCGCCGACCATCGCCACCGGGGTGGGCAGCCCGAAGCCGCCCTGGATCGACGACGCGATGGTGGTGCCGGTGCCCCTGGTCGCCGAGGCGAGGTAGGTGTAGGCGTAGGCCCCGATGGCGACGAAGAACGAGTGCGCCAGCGACAGCTGACCGGCGCCGCCGACCAGCAGGGTGAGCCCGAGCGCGGCGATCATCGCCGCGAAGGCGAACACCCCCGCCTGCAGCCAGAAGTCCTGGCCCTCGGTGTCGATCGTGCCCAGCGCCAGGGGGACGAGGGCGACGAGCACCACCATCCCGACCCGCGCCACCAGTGACAGCCGGCCGGAGCGGCCGCCGGCGACGGCGGTGCCGGCCGCGCTCTCGAGGCTGCTGACGGCGACCTCAGACACGGGTGGCCTCGCGGGTGCCGAAGAGCCCGGTGGGCCGCACCAGGAGCACCGCCACCATCACCACGTAGGGCATCACCTGGTCGAAGCCGCGGCCCAGGAAGGTGAGGTTCGACTGGTAGCCGGCGGTGAGCACCTCGGCGACCCCGATCATCAGCCCGCCGACCACCGCGCCGCCGGTGGAGTCGAGGCCGCCGAGGATGGCGGCGGGGAAGGCGCGCAGCGCCACGTCGCCGGTGCTCGCATCCAGCCCGGCGCTGGGGAAGGCGGTGAGGAAGACGCCGGCAACGGCGGCGAGAGCGCCGGCGAGCACCCAGGCGACCGCCGAGATGCGGCCCATCCGGATGCCCATCAGCGAGGCGGTCTCGGAGTCCTCGGCGGAGGCGCGCATGGCGACGCCGAACGAGGAGAACTTGAACCAGGCGAAGAACGCGGCGAGGATGACCAGCGCGGTGGCGATCGCCCACACCCGTGCGGTGGGGACGGTGAGGCCGGCGACGTGGACGATGCCGTCGCGCCAGGGGTCGCCGAGGGTGAGCACGTCGACCCCGATCCGCCGGGTGGTCTCGGTGCGCACGATCAGGTCGACGCCGATGGTCATGATGCTGACCGCGATCACCGAGCGCCCCGCCATGGTGCGCACCAGGCCGCGCTCGATGATGAACGCCAGCAGCCCGGCGATGGCGACCCCGAGCAGCACCGCCAGGTAGAACTCGACGTGGCTGTTGAAGCTGAGGCGCGAGATGGCGTACGCGCCCAGCGCGAGGATGCTGCCGTGGGCGAAGTTCACCACCTCGGTGGCCTTGAAGATGACCACGAAGCCCAGGGCGAGGAGCGCGTAGATCGAGCCCAGCGACAGGCCGTTGAACACGAACTGGACGAAGTCCTTCACGATGGCGGTTCCCCGTTCTCCGTCCACGCCCAGGCCGGGGACGCGTCTGCCGGCGGCGCCGCGACGGCCGTCGCGAGCGCGGTGGCGGCGCCGTCGTGTCCCGTCCCGAGGTAGGCGCGGATCACCTCCGGGTCGGAGCGCACCTGCGCCGGCGAGCCGTCGGAGATGCGCCGGCCGAAGTCGAGCACGGTCACCCGGTCGGCGATGCCCATGACCAGGCCCATGTCGTGCTCGACGAGCAGGATGGAGATGCCCAGCCCCTCCCGGATGTCGCGGATGGCGGTGGCGACCTGCCCGGTCTCGGTGGCGTCCATGCCGGCGACCGGCTCGTCGAGCAGCAGGATGGCGGGCTCCACGCACAGCGCCCGGGCCATCTCCACACGCTTCTGGTCGCCGTACGAGAGCTCGCCGGCGGGAACCTGGAGCAGCCCGCCGATGCCCAGGAACTCGGCGATCTCGGTCACCCGGGCGCGGTGCCGGCGGTCCTCGCGGATCGCGAAGGGCAGCCGCAGCCCGGCGCCGAGGAAGCCGGCACGGGTGAGGTGGTGGCGGCCCAGCATCATGTTCTCCTCCACCGTCGCGGCGGGGAAGAGGGCGATGTTCTGGAAGGTGCGCGCCACCCCCAGGCCGGCGATGGCGTGGGGTGGCAGGCCCACCAGCTCGACCCCGCCGAAGCTCACCGATCCCGCCACCGGACGGTAGACGCCGGAGAGGACGTTGAACATCGTCGACTTGCCCGCGCCGTTGGGCCCGATGAGGGCGTGGACGGTGCCCGGCTCGACCTCGAAGGAGACGTCGTCGAGCGCGGTCAGACCCGCGAAGCGGACGGTGATGCCGCTCGCCGCGAGGGTGGGGTGGGACGCGGCGCCGCTCACGGCACCCAGGCCCCGAGACGGCGGCGCGCCACGGTGCCGGTGGCGGATGTCGCCTCGGCGACCGCCCGCTCACCGCCGTGGCCGAGGTAGAGGTCGCGCACCTCGGTGCTCGCCGACAGCTCGGCGGCGGTGCCGGTGAGCGAGACCTGCCCCAGGTCGAGCACGAACGCCCGTGCGGCCACCTCCAGCGCCATGGTGGTGTTCTGCTCGATGAGCAGCACCGTGGTGCCCTGGCGGTTGATCTGGGCGATGATCTCGCCGATCCTCCCCACCACCAGCGGCGCCAGCCCGAGCGACGGCTCGTCGAGGAGCAGGAGCCGCGGCGAGGACATCAGCGCACGTCCGATGGCGAGCATCTGCTGCTCACCCCCGGAGAGCAGGCCCGCACGCTGGTCGGCGCGCTCCGAGAGGATGGGGAAGAGCTCGAGCACGCGGCGGCGCGCCGCGGCGCGCTGCCGCCGGTCACGGACGCTGTAGCCGCCGGCTCGGAGGTTCTCCTCGACGGTCAGCCGGGTGAAGATGCGCCGGCCCTCGGGGACCTGGACGATGCCGCCGTCGACCACCTCCGCGGGAGGCAGGCCGTCGAGCCGGCGGCCCTCGAACTCGAGGGTGCCGCCGGTGATGTGCCCGCCGCACATCCGCAGCGTCGACGAGACGGCGCGGAGCAGCGTGGTCTTGCCCGCCCCGTTGCTGCCGAGCACCGCGACCACCTCGCCCTCGGCAACAGACAGGGAGACGCCACGGAGGGCCTGAACCGCGCCCCCGTAGGTGACCCTCAACTCGCGTACGGTCAGCATCGAATGCGCTCGCCCCCAAAGCGCGGCCGTGGCCTCGCAGATGCGGCCCCGGATGGTATCCGATGCCGCGACGGTCGTTGATCCTGACCGGCGGATTCGCGACATTGATACCTACAAATGCATGACCCCGGCCTCCCGGCGACCCTCTCGGCGGTCGCCGGCAGGCCGCTACACGTAGAAGCGCATCAGCGACTCGGCGACGCAGGCGGGCTTGTCCACACCCTCGATCTCGAAGGTCACCGTCACCGTCGCCTGCAGGCCGCCCTTGACCTCCTCGACGGCGGTGAGCTCGGCGCCGGCGCGGATCCTCGAGCCGACGCGCACCGGGGTCACGAAGCGCACCCGGTTGAGCCCGTAGTTGATGACCATGCCGACGCCGTCGACCTGGAGCAGCTCGAAGATCATCTCCGGGAGCATCGACAGGGTGAGGAACCCGTGGGCGATGGTGCCGCCGAAGGGCCCGGCGGCGGCGCGCTCGACGTCGACGTGGATCCACTGGTGGTCGCCGGTGGCGTCGGCGAAGCGGTTCACCTGGTCCTGGGTGATCTCGCGCCAGCCGCTGTGACCGAGGTGACGGCCCTGCGCCTCGCGCAGTGCCTCGGGGCTCTCGAACCGCTCCATGCCGCTCTCCCAGTGGTCGGACTCCGACCACATCTTGCCCGAAGGCCTCCCCTCGATGCCCGAGACGGACGGCGCAGCCGGGCGGCTATCCTCACGGCGTGGCGCGCGGCGTCACAAGTGAACGGAGGTTCCCGTGGAGCTGCGTGAGAGGGTCGTCATCGTCTTCCTGACGGTCGCGATCGTCACCACCCTGGGCCTCGGCGGCGCGGTCGCCTGGCGCTTCGCGCATCCCGCCTACGACCGCATCGCGCTCGGCACGGTCAGCCCCGGCACCGGCGAGACGCCGGGCGCCGCCCTCCCGCAGGACCCGGTCTCCGGCACCCCGGGAGGCGCCGGAGGCTCCGCTGGCGGCGCCGCCGCGGCGGGCCCGCAGGCGCCGGCCACGGGCCCGGGCACCGGGACGGCCACCG
>JAQBPH010000001.1:0-9190 GCA_028287625.1 Chloroflexota bacterium
CCGGCCGTCGCCCGCTAGGCTGTGCCGCCATGCTCCGGCGTCTCGGCCGCCTCTGTCCCCGTCTCCTCGGCTCTCCCTGGGTGCGCCTCGCCGGCACCGGGCTCGGCGCCGTCCTCTTCCTCCGTGCCGTCGACCTCGGCGCCGCCGGCCGGCTGATGGGCCACATCTCCCCCTGGTGGACGCTGCTGGCGGTGGCCCTCGCCGCCCTCTCGGTGATCTCCAGCGTGCTCGAGTGGGGGGTGCTGCTGCGCGGCACCGGTCACGGGCTCGACTGGCCGTTCCTCGGCTCCTGGTACCTCAAGGGGCTGTTCGTCAGCCAGGTGCTCCCCGCCGGGGTGGGCGGCGACGCCATGCGGGCGATGCGCATCGGCCGGATCACGGGCCACGGGCCGATGGTCGCCTCGCTGATCGGCGGGCGGATGGCCGGCACCCTGGGGATGTCGCTCTGGGCCCTGGCCGCGGCGGTGCTGCTCCGCGACCTGCTCCACGTCCCGGTCTTCGCCGGCTTCATCGCCTTCGCCGCCTTCATGCTGGTGGCGTGGGTGCTGGCGCTGCTCGCCGAGCACGTCCGCTGCCGCATCCCCGAGCACCGCCGGGTCGCCCACGCCGTGGGCCGCTTCCTCGGCCCCTTCACCCGCACCTTCGAGAGCTACCGCCACCGTCCCCGGGTGCTCGCCCAGAGCATCGTCGCCGGCGCCGTCGGCTGGGGGTTGAACCTCTTCTCGATGGAGGCCTTCGCCATCGCCCTGGGCCGCGACGTGGCCTGGTCGGTGTTCGCCGTCGCCCTGCCCATCTCGCTGCTCGCCACCTTTGTGCCGGTCGCCGCCAACGGTCTCGGGGTGCGCGAGGGGATGATCTTCGCGCTTCTCGTTCACGCCCATGTCGGCCCGGCGATGGCCACCGCGCTCAGCCTCTTCGTCGACCTGCAGATGATCCCGTTCGCGGTCCTGGGCGGCCTCGTCTTCCTGGTCGAGCACCGCCTGCCGCCCCGGCCGGCGCGGCTGATGGGCAGGCTCGACCTGGTGCCCGCCTACGCCTATCCCGAGGCGGCGGGTCGGCGGAAGAGGTCGCGGCCCGCGAACGAGTAGCGGCGCCGGGCGATCATGAAGGCGACCAGCCCGGCGGGCGTGGCCAGCCCCTTGTCGGCGGCGCGCTGCACCAGGGCGGCGGCCGCCGCGGTGCCCGGGTCGGCTCCCACGGCGATGAGGAGGCCGGCGACGCTCGCCTCGAAGCCGCCCAGCCCGCCGGGGCTGAGGGTGATCGCCCCCACCACGTGGGAGACGGCGTAGACGAAGGCCGCGTCCTGCCAGCTGAGGAACCCGGGCCGCAGGCTGTCGACCACCAGCCAGAAGAGGGTGATCGCCACCATCGCCCCGGCGACGCTGAGCACCGACCACGCCCAGGTGTCCCAACGCCGCAGCAGCACCACCGTGTCGCGCTGCAGCCGCTCGGCCTGGGGGACGATGCGGCGCACCAGGGGCATGCGGCAGACCACGCCGATCACCGCCCGGAAGAGGGCGCGGTTGGTGAGGATGAGCAGCACCATCACGGTGCCGGCCAGGGCGGCGATGATGCCCTCCGCCGCGGCGGGGTGGCTGCGGGCGCCGGGCACCGCGGCGGCGATGATGATCAGGGTGTAGACCAGCTCCTGGACGGTGATGGTGGCGACCACCGCCCCGAGCTCCGTCCCGGTGGCCTCGCTCACCAGCACCGCCCGGGTCAGCTCGCCGAGGGGGAGCAGGCCGGTCGCCTGGCCCGACAGGTTGAGCAGCAGCGTCCGGCCGAGGGGGAGGCGCACCCCGACGGCCCGGAGCAGCGGCTGCCAGCGCAGCCCCTGCAGCAGGTAGTAGAGCGTCGACAGGCCGACGACGGCGGGCACCGACCAGAGCCGGAAGCCTGCCACCGAGCGGGCGAACTGGGCGGGGTTGAGCACGACGAGCAGGGTGACCACCGCCGCGAGACCGAGCGCCGCCGGGATCAGCGACTGGGGCCGGCGCCACCGTGGCCGCACGGGCCGGGCGGCTACCCGTCCGTCCTCCGGCCCACCAGCGGCCGTCCGGGACGCTGGTCACGAGCGAGCCGCCGCGCCAGCATCCGCCAGGGACGCCGGTCGTGGCGGGCGTCGGAGAGCGCCCCCTCGAGGCGCCGGAGCAGCACCAGCGCCAGCAGCGCCGCGAAGGCGGCGGCCTCCGCCCTGCCCACCACCAGGGCCCCCACCAGGGGAAGCAGCAGGAACCCGGCCAGCACCCCCAGGGCGATCTCACGGGTGAGCGCGCCCAGGCCGTAGCAGGCGAGCAGCGTGGCGAGCCCGAGAGCGCTCATCGCCGCCACCGCCCCGGTGGCGACGGCGATGCCCCGGCCGCCGTTGAAGCCGGCGTAGACCGGCCAGCCGTTGCCGATCACCGAGCAGACGGCGGTCAGCCCCACCACCGCGAGGGGAAAGCCGGCGCGGGTGGCGAGCGCCACCGGGAGCAGCCCCTGGAGGAACTGCAGGGGCCCCACCACCACCGCCAGCCCGACGTCGACGTTGCGGTAGATGTTCGACGTGCCGATGTTCCCGCTGCCGAGGGAGCGGACGTCCATCCGGGGCCGGGCGAGCCGCACCAGCACCAGGCCCACCGGGATGCCCCCGAGCAGGTACGCGAACAGCCCCATCGCCGCCACCGTCCAGGTCGTCACCGGCACGCTCATCAGGGGACGCCCTGCGCCTCCGGGCCGCGCAGCGGCATGGCCGCGAACCCGGTCATCCCCGGCCCGGTGTAGGCGCCCATCACCGGGGTCAGCGAGGCCACCTCGCTGCGACCCACGGGAAGCACCTGGTGGAGCGCGTCGCGGAGCAGGGCGGCGGCCTCGGCGGCGGCGGCGTGGACCACCAGCAGCCACACCGGCGCGAGGCTCTCGCCGAGCTGCTCGACGGCGAGCCGCTGGAAGGTGCGCAGCATCCCGCGCCGGCCCCGCACCAGGGCGGCGCGGCGGGCCTGGCCGTCGCGGAGCTCGAAGATCGGCCGCACCCCGACGAAATCGGAGATGCCCGCCGCGATGGAGGGGACCCTGCCGCTGCGGGCCAGGTGCTGGAGGGTGCTGAGGGTGCCGTACATCCGCACCTCCCTCCCCGCCTGGAGCACCCGCTCGCGCACCGCCTCCGGGGGCTCCCCGGCGGCGCAGAGGAAGGCGGCGGCCCGAGCCACCAGGCCGTGCCCGGCGGCCGCGTTGCCGGAGTCGATGACCTCGACGCTGCACCCCGGCCGCTCGTCGGCGAGCAGCCGGGCGGCGAGGGTCGCGGAGTCGTGCATCGCGCTCAGCGAGGCCGGGATGGTGAGGCAGACGACGTGGTCGGCGTCCGTCGCCCGGAAGGCCTCGAGGTACTCGCCGGGGCTGGGCGTCGAGGTCGTCGGCGTCTCCCCCGCGGCCAGGCGCGCGTAGAACTCCTCGGAGGTCATGTCGACGCCGTCCTGGAAGGCGTGGTCGCCGAAGACGATGCGCAGCGGCACCACGTGGACGCCCTGCTCGGGCATCGATACGATCACCGCGCCGCTGTCCACCACGAGGGCGCAGCGGCGGCGCGGGCAGCTCATGCCGCCGCCCGGGCGGCGCACAACCGGGTGTAGAGGTCGACGAGGCGGTCGACGCCCGAGCTCAGCGCGTAGTGCTCCAGCACCCGGGCGCGGGCCAGGGCCCCCAGCTCCGCACGCAGCCCGGGATCGTCGCGCAGCCGGCGCAGCGCGTTGCCGAGGTGGGGCTCGAGCGGGGTCACGGGGAGGCGGATGCCGGCGTCGCCGAGGGCGGGGCCGTCCTCGCCCGCCTCGGTGGCGACCACCGCACAGCCCGCCGCCATCGCCTCGAGCATGCTCAGCGCCAGCCCCTCGGCGGTCGAGGGCAGCACGTAGACGTCGGCGGCGCGCAGCAGCTCGAGGCGCAGCGCCGGGTCGGTGACCACCCCGAGGATGCGCACGTTGGGCCGGTCGCCGACCATCCGGCGCAGCCGCCGGAGATGGACTCCGCCGCCGGCGATCACCAGCACGTGGTCGTCGGGCCAGCCCAGGTCGAGGAAGGAGCGGACCAGCGCGGGGATGCGCTTCTCGGGGTCGAGACGCCCCATGTAGGCGACCACGAAGGCGGCACCGAGCCGGCGCCGCAGGTCGGACTCGCCGGCGCTGATGGCATCGGTGTCCACGGCGTTGTGGACCACCGTGACCCGGTCGGCGGGGAAGCCGGCCGCGGTGATGAGCTGTCGCTGGTCCTCGCTGAGGGCGACGCAGTGGTCGTAGGCGGAGAGGTTGCGGACGTGCCAGCGATAGAGGCCGCGGAGCACCCTGCCCCGGGCACTGCGGGGGGCAGCGTAGGGCAGGTGGAAGGTGGCCACGGTGGCGGCCCCGGCGGCGTGCGCCATCCGGGCGATCTCGCCGTCGAGGGTGGAGAAGCTCCAGGAGCAGTGCACGATGTCGGGACGGAGGTCGGCGAGCACCTCGCCGATGCGCTCGCGCGACCCGGGCAGCGACACCGTCAGCGTCTTCACCCGCACCGCCCGCAGCCGCACCGAGGGCACCGGCACCACGTCGCCGTCGATGTCGTGGGAGAAGAAGCGGACCTCGAGACCGCGGGCGGCGAGCGCCCCGACCTGCTCGCGGCTGTAGGTCGACAGCCCGTCGGCGCGGCGCCCCTCGGCATGGCCGAACCAGGCCACCCGCAGCCCCGAGGCGGTCACCCGGCGTGCTCCCACCGCGGCGCGGCGCCGAGGGTCGGGGACGAGAGGGCGACGACCATCCCCCAGCGAGGATACTCCAGCGTCCCATGGGCGGGTCCGGACGCACCAAACTGTTCTGGCGTCCCGGAGCGGCCCTCACTCGAGGTCGGCATAGACCTCCCCGAACGGGTACCACTGCTCCGGGTGGCGGCGCACCGCGGGCTCGAGGATGGCCGCCACCCGCTGCATCACGCCGGCGTCGTCCTCGCCCGGCTCCGCGGTGATCGGGGCGTGCACCTCGATCTCGTAGCCGCCCTCCGCTCTCCGGCAGTCGACGGGCAGCAGCGGCGCGCCCGAGACCCGGGCCAGCCACGCGGGGGCGGCGGTGAAGACCACGGGCCCGCCGCAGTAGTCGACCACCACGGTCGGGCCGCCGCCGGGGATGTCGCAGAGCAGGCAGACGAAGCGCCCCTGGCGCAGGGCGCGGAGCAGGCCGCGAGCGGCGCTCTCGGGGCTGAACACCTCCAGCTGGTTGCCCTCGCGCGCCCAGACGACCAGGTCGGAGATCGCCGGCGGGCCCACCGGCGCCATCACCGTGGTCAGCGGCACCCCGTAGGCCAGCGCCACGCTCGCGGCCATGTCCCAGTTGCCGAAGTGGCCGAGCACCAGGATGCCGCTCCGGCCCTGCTCGCGCAGCGACACGACGTGGTCGATGCCGAGCACCCGCGAACCGCGCGTCACCGTTCCGCCGTCGAGCCGGATCGCCCAGAGGAAGTCGACGATGGTCCGCCCGTACTCGCGGAACGACTGGCGGGCGCGGCGCCGGGCCTCGCGCTCGTCGATGCCGGGGTCGAACCGGCGGTGGTTGGCGACGACCCGCCGGCGGCGTTCGCGTCCCGAGGCCCAGGCACAGAGCCCGGCGGCGTCGGCGACGGTGTAGCGGACGGGCCCGAGGGCGCGGGCCAGCGAGGTGGTGAGACGCAGGCCACCACGCAGCAGCGGATGGGGAGCGGCCCGGCTCAGTGGATCGATCCGGCGCCACCTGAGGCGAGGTTGAAGAGGGGCTGGGCGGCGACGCCGAGGAGCACGGTGACGAGGGCGCAGACGCCGATGGCGATGCGCACCCCTCCCCCGGCGGAGGGCACCGGCGCCTCGCCCTCGTCGGGCAGGTCGACGAACATGAGCCGCAGCAGCCGCGCCGCCGCGACCGCACCGATCACCGACGTCACCAGGGCGAGCAGCACCAGCCACGCGTAGCCCGCGAGCAGCGCCGACTGGAGCAGGAAGAGCTTGGCGAAGAAGCCGATCAGCGGGGGCACGCCCACCAGCGACACCACGCCGAGGCCGAGCATGGCGGCGGCCAGCGGGCTGCGCCGGCCGAGACCGCGGAGGCTGTCGAGGTCGTCGCCGACGGCGCCATCGATCGCGGCCAGCACCGCGAACATCCCGGCGACGGTGACCCCGCCGGTGGCGAGGGCGAAGATGAGCGCCGCGACCCCCTTCTGGCTGGGAGCGGACCCCAGCACCCCGAGCAGCAGGAACCCGGTCTGCCCTACCGTCAGCAGGCCGATCAGCCGGCGCAGGCTGACCTGGGTGAGGGCGGCGAGGTTGCCGTAGAGCATGCTGACCGCCGCCACCAGCGCCACCAGCGCCGTCCAGCTCGCGGCGAGCTCGACGAAGGTGGCGACCACCACCCGCGCCAGCGAGCCCGCCACCGCGGTCGCGCCCACCCCCAGGGTCAGCGCGGCCACCGGGGCGGGCGCCCCCCGGAGGGTGTCGGGCAGCCACTGGTGGAAGGGCACGGCGCCCAGCTTGGTGAGCAGCGCGCACACCACCAGGCCCATGCCCAGCGCCGCCGCCGGGGAGCCGTGGCGGACGTTGCTGGCCACGTCGACGAGCACCGTGCTGCCGCCGGCGCCGTAGAGCAGCGCGAAGCCGTAGAGGAGGATGGCGCTGGCGGCGGCCCCGATCACCAGCTGCTTGACCGCCGCCTCGCTGCCGCGGCGGTCGGTCTTGACCATCGCCACCAGCAGGGCGAGGCAGACGGAGAGCAGCTCCAGTGCCACCCAGAGCGCCGCCATCTCCCGCGCCGCGACGAGCAGGGAGCCGCCCAGCACCGCGAGCAGGACGAGCGCGTGGTACTCGGCGACGTGGGTGGCGATGCGCGGGAGCAGCGGCCCCGAGGTGGCCACGGCGAGCAGGGCCAGCACGCACATCACCGGCACCAGGAAGGTGGTGTAGCCGTCGACCACCAGCCCGTCGGAGTAGGCGCGGTAGCCGGCGTCGGGCATCCCCTTGAGGAAGAGGAGCTGGGCCCCCGCGGCCGCCAGCAGCACCACGACGGTGAGCAGCTGCACCGGCCGGGGCCGGGCCGCCCGGCCCAGCGCCAGGGTGCCGAGCAGCAGGGCGCCGAGCAGCAGGATGCCCTCGGGGACGAGGTCGACGGCGAGGCGCAGCGACGATCCGTGCACCCTCAGCCTCCGGTGAAGCGTGCGACGACCGACTGCACACCGTTGTTGATCACGGGGAGGACGCGCCCGGGCAGCAGGCCGAGGATGACCACCGCGATGGCCAGCGGCAGGAGGTAGGCCAGCTCCAGGGTGGTCGCGTCCCTGAGCCGGGCGAACGCCTCGCGGCTGGGGCCGAAGAACACCCGCTGCATCGTCCAGAGCACGTAGCCGGTGGTGATCAGCGTCCCCGCCATCACGATGACGGTGGCCGCCCGGTGCACCGGGAAGCTCCCGGTGAAGATCATGAGCTCGGCGACGAAGCCGGCGAGGAACGGCAGCCCGATCACGGCCAGGCCGCCGAGCAACCCGAGGGCGGCGAGCTTGGGCATCTGCCAGGCGAGCCCGCCCATGCGGGCGATGCTGCGGGTGCGGGTGCGGTCCTGCACCGCTCCGGCGAGCAGCAGCAGCAGGGCGCCGGCGAGCCCGTCGGCGAGGAGCATGAGGACGGCGCCGTTGAGGGCGATCGCCGACGCGCTGGCGATGGCGAGGAGCACCATGCCCATCTGTCCCACCGCCCCGTAGGCGAGCAGCCGCCGGAGGTCGTCCTGGCCGAGGGCGGCGACCGCCCCCCAGAGGGCGGTGATCACCGCCACCACCACCATCACCAGTCCGAAGCGGTGGGAGGCGTCGGGGAAGGCGGTGAGGGTGACCCGCATCAGGCCGTATGCGCCGAGGGTCATCACCGTGCCCCGCAGCAGCACCGCCACCGGGGTGGTGGCCTCGGCCAGGGCGTCGCGCGCCCAGGTGTGGAGGGGCACCACCGGCAGGGTCAGGGCGAAGCCCAGGAAGCTGAGCCAGAAGCCGAGGGAGCCGATGCCCCGGCTCAGAGACACGGTGTTGTCACGGACGAAGTCGAAGGTCGGCGGGCTGGCGTTCACCTTGACGGCGAGGAGCAGCGCGGTGGCCGCCAGCAGCGCCACCCCCACGCTGGCGAACCCGAGCTGGCGCCAGGCGGCGCGCATCCGCTGCGGGCCCCCGCCCATGGCGACGAGCAGGAAGGCGGGGAGCACCTGCATCCCCCAGAAGAGCAGCAGCACGAAGTAGTCCATCGAGCAGAGCACGCCGTTGACCCCGGTCTCCATCAGCAGCATGAGGACGAGGTAGAGACGCAGCTGGGAGACCACCCGCCAGGAGGCGATCATCGCGATCACGAAGAGCAGGGTGCTGAGCAGCAGCAGCGGCAGCGAGATGCCGTCGACACCGAGGTGGTAGCTGCTCTGCACCGGCAGCGCGGTCAGCCACGGGCGCTGCTCCTCGAACGAGGTGGTGCCGCCGATGAAGTCCTGACCGATCTGGTAGTTGAGGCCGAAGGTGGTCAGAAGCAGGGGGATCGCGGCGCCGGCCAGGGCGACGAGGCGGAGGCGGCCGCGCTGCTCGTCGGTGCGGTCGGGCAGCACCAGGAGGATGAGCATGGTGGCCGCCGTGGTCCAGATCAGCGCGCTGAGCAGCACGGTGGGGAAGTCGCCGGCCGTGCTGGTGCCGGTGCCGGTGCCGGTGCCGGTCGCACCGGTGGCGCCCGCGGCCGCGAGGACCAGGTGGAGGGCGCTCATCGGGACAGCCCCACGCCGGGGAGGTGCCCGGTGGCCGCGAGGGTCACCCCGAGGGCGAGCAGCGCGGTGGCGGCGACGGCGGTCAGCAGGTAGCTGCTGAGCCTGCCGGTCTGCAGCCGGCGCGCCCCGGTGGCGGCCACCTCCAGCCCATCGGCGACGGCGTCGGTGAGGGGGTCGACGACCCTGCGCTCCAGCAGCGTCGGAAGCGTCACCGGACGGGTGATCAGCAGCTCGGCGGCCCGCGCCCGCAGCGGCTGCAGGGCGGCGGTCGCGGCGCCCAGCGGCACCGCGGCGGCCACCCGTGCGGCCAGCCTGGCAGCGGCCGGGTCGCGGCGCGCCCAGATCAGCCAGCCGGCGGCCGCGCCACCCGTGCCCAGCAGCGCGGTGAGGAGCAGCGCCATCACCGAGAAGGGCTCGTGCTGCGGCGTCGCCCCGGCGAAGATCAC
>JAQBPH010000044.1:0-14442 GCA_028287625.1 Chloroflexota bacterium
TTGCCTCCGGCTCAGGGTTGGCATCACCTCCTCCCCTGGAGGACTTCCACCTCCAGGCACTCGCCCATGCCGCGCGCACACCAGACGGGGGGGACGCAGTCCCCCCCGAGTCAAAACCGGCGGCAGAGCGGCCCCACGCGAATCTCGACCGGCGGCAGAACCGCCGGGCATCTCCACCGGCCGCACAAGACCGCCGCGCGCGACATCACGGTGAGCAGGCCGTCAGGACGCCGTGGGCGATGCCGCCGGCTGGCCGACCAGCGGCCAGCGCCACCCTGAGCTGGGGTCGTCCAGCCAGATCTCCTGCATTCCGCACTGGCCGTGGACGCTGAGGCCGAGGCGCTCGCGGCCGGGCCGGCCAAGAGCCCTCCACTGGTCGTACAGGGCCACTCGGGCATCCCACAGCCGTCGAGGCCCACCCTGCGTGATGGTTCCCTGCCCCATGTCGAAGAGGATCCATGACAGGTCCCACAGGTCGACCTCGAGGTGGCGATCGAGGTCGAGGTCGGCTTCCTGGGGAAGGCTGACGAGCGTCAGCCGCTCCAGCATCCAGTAGGCCACCCGGCCGTCCCGCTCCTCGACGACCGCGGGCGCCTCCCCCGCCGGCCTGCTCTCTCCACCGCTCATGACCAGCTCGTGCAGCGCCGCCTCGGGCAACGGCGCCGGCGAATGACCTCGCATGTCCATGAAGTCGAACGCGGTCGGGTGGAATCGTCCGTGTGCCGAGCCGTCACCGACCACCGTGAGGCGAGCCAGGCCGTAGGGGAGCATTGCCAGGACCAGGCCGCCCGGCATGGTCTGTTCGATCCACGCGAGTGGCACCCGCCGAGTGGCGCAGGTGGCGATCACCCGATCGTAGGGCGCGCACACCGGATATCCATCGAAGCCATCGACGGCGGCGACGTGAGGGGTGTAGCCGGCGCCCGCCAACCGCTCACGCGCGGCATCGACCAGTCCGACGTCGATGTCCACGCTCGCGACCGATCGCGATCCAAGCCGTTCGCAGAGCAGCGCGGCGTTGTACCCGCTGCCAGTCCCCACCTCCAGGACACGGTCACCATCCTCGATCTGCAGCGCCTCCAGCATCTGCGCCATCACCGAGGGCATCGAGGAGGTGCTGGCGACCACGGGGTCGTCTGTATCGAACAGGATGTTCAGCACCCGATCGCTGTAGACGGCGCGCAGCCACTCCTCATCCTGCCCCTGACCTGCTTCGAAGCGACTGCCGCCAGTGGTGAATCGGGGGACGAACCGGTGTCGTGGGACGCGGTCGAAGACGCGCACCCACTCGGGCGAGCGCAGGGCCTCCCCACCGACCAGCTCCGCGACGAGCCCGGCCCTCAGCCGAGCGGCGAGCGCCTCGTTGGTCGAGAACGTCCCCCCGACGCGCGGCCGCCTCAGCCGGTCAGCTCCCAGCAGTGCCCGGAGTCGGGGCAGTCGAGCCAGAGCCACTGCCTACGGTCGCCGGTGACGGTCATCCCGTACCGTGCGTGCATCGGCTCCCCCTGGTCGAGGAACAGCGCACGGCACTCCTCCACGATGTCCCAGAGCCGGCGCGGGCCGCCCTCGGTCACCGTCAACTGCCCATCCTCGCCCCGGGATACCCTCGCCCATGAGCGGTCGAGCGAGGAGACGATGGCGGGGACCTGCCGACGGTGCTCGCGGTCGTACTCGCCCCACTCGGGCGAGGGTCCACGCCAGAGCCACGTCACCTCCTGCACCGCGGCGCCGATCATGAACATCAGGCCCCACGTCGCGGTGCTCCGGTGGGCCAGCGCAGTCGGAAGCGAGCAAGGCCTCGTCGCGCCGTCTCCAAGGGCCTCAGCGAGCACCTGGGCGGCCTCTGAAACCGGTGCTGAGGGGTGGCCTGGCTGCCTCAGACGCATGAACGACGCCCCCTCGAAGCGCAGTCGACCCTCCGCCCCGCCGTGGGGTTGCTTCGTGAGCCGCACCAGCCCGTACTCGAAGCGACCGCCCGCCATCGGCGTCACCAGCACGCCATCGGGCTTCAGCTGGTCGATCCATGCATCGGGAATGCGAGGGACAGAGCATGTCGCGATGATCCGGTCGTACGGAGCCCTGGCCGGGTAGCCCTGAGCACCGTCCGCGACCGCCACAGTCGGCGTGTAGCCGCACTGCGTCAGGCGATCCGCGGCGTTCGTCACCAGCTCGGGCTCGATGTCGATCGTCGTCACGTTGCGCGACCCGACCCGTTCGCAGAGCAGGGCAGCGTTGTACCCCGAGCCGGTTCCGATCTCCAGCACCGTGTGGCCGGTCGCAGGGTCGAGAGCGCTGAGGAAGGCCAGCATCATGCTGGGCTGGCTGCTGGAGCTGCGATGCTCGTCACGAGGATCGACGGGCACCACCTCGTCAGCGTAGACCTTCCTCAGCCAGCGCTCCACATCCTCCGAACCCACGTACTGTCGGGGCTCCTCCTCCCCCTGCCAGTCGTACCAGCGCGGCAGAAACCGATGGCGCGGCACCCGGCCCACGATCTCCGCCCACTCCGCAGAAGGAATCGCGTATCGGGCTTCGAGCTGGGCAACCAGCTCGCGCAGGCCCTGCTGTACACGTGCCGGGTCAGGGTCACGGTGTGTGCTCACGAATCCCTCCAGAGGCTGGTTGCACGGCAAGCCGACGATGGGGGCTGGGCGCGCCGCGGGCCGGTGTGCCAGCATCGGCGGGGTGAGGCTCCTGGTCCTGGGCGGCACGTGGTTCCTGGGACGGGCGCTGGTCGAGAGCGCCCTGGAGCGAGGACACTCGGTCACCACCTTCAATCGTGGGAGGACCGGTGTGGACGTCGCGGGGGTGGAGGCGGTCAGGGGCGACCGCGAGGTCCCGGCAGACCTCGCCAGGCTGGCGCAGCTCGGCCCGTGGGACGCGGCGATCGACACCAGCGGGTCGGTTCCACGTGACGTCCTCGCGGCGGCGCGCCTCCTGGCGGAGCGCGTGGATCGGTTCCTGCTGGTCTCCACCGTGTCCGTCTACTCGGAGTGGCCACATCGGGGAGTCAGCGAGACGTCGCCCGTCCGAGACGACGCCCCGGACGCCGGGCCGGGACCGCCGGCCGCCCAGGGCACCTACGGCACCCTCAAGGCGGGCTGCGAGCGCGCGGTCCACGCCTGGTTCGAGGGGAGAGCCGTGGTGCTGCGGCCGGGCGTCATCCTGGGCCCGTACGAGAACATCGGGCGCCTGCCCTGGTGGCTGCGGCGCATGCACCGTGGAGGGCGCGTCCTCGCCCCGGGCCGCCCCGACAGGGCGATCCAGCCGGTCGATGTCCGCGACGTGGCCGCCTTCGCCCTGGACTGCCTGGAGAAGGGGACCACCGGGACCTTCAACGTGGCCGCGCCACGGGGTCACGCCAGCTTCAGCGACCTCGTGCGGGCCTGCGTCCAGGCGACGGGGGGCGACGCCGAGCCGGTGTGGGTGGACGAGGAGTTCTTGGCCGAGCACGACGTCCGCCAGTGGACCGAGCTGCCGCTGTGGCGCGTCGCCCTGGGAACCTGGGAGGTCTCCGCAGAGCAGGCCAGGGCGGCTGGTCTGGCCTGCCGCCCGCTCGCCGAGACGGTCATGGACACGTGGCGATGGCTGAGCGCCGGCGGGCTGCCGGTCGAGCTTCCGCCGGGGCACGTGCGGAAGCACGAGCACGGCATCGATCCGACGAGGGAGCGGGACCTGCTGTCCGCATGGGACCGTTCGTTCCGGCACGACCAGCCGGGTGGACGCGGGTCACGCCCGCGTGGCACTGACGATGCCGGTGGCGGCGAAGTGCTCGATCCGCTCACCGAGTAGCCGAGCCCTGCCGGCGGCGCGATAGGGCTGCTCGTCGAGCCTCTCGCCGAGTTGGTGAAGGCGTCGGGTGATCCTCGCGGTGCGCCGATCCGGCGGGAGGTCGAACACGATGCTGAGCGCCTCCTCGGTGCCGTCGAGCTCCCGCTGCATCAACCGGGCGGTGGCCAGGTCGATGCGGGCTCCGTATTCCGCTCGATACCAGCACCCCTCGACGGGAGCGGCGCTGTAGAGCGCGATGGCCGTCTCCGCCTGGCTCACCGCCTGCTCGACATCGCCGATCTGCACATGGGAGGCGACCGCACAGAACGCCTGCCGAGCGGGGCTGAACGCGAACTCGCCGCCGCCCGGGCTGTGGAACTCGTCCGTTCGCTCATCGTCGAGAGCACGCTGAGATGCAGCGATCGCGCGCCTGGTCTGGTCGGCGTCTCCGACGAGTGCCCACGCCCGGGCCTCGACGCTTCGAAGGCGCACCATCCCGGGACCCGAGCGGGCGTGGGCCTGGCCTGAGGCAGCCAGGTCGACGGCCTCACGCGCGCGCCCTGACCACAGGGCCACGACCGCCTGCGTTCCCCTCGCCCAGGCGCGCAGGCCGTCGTGCTCGATGAGCTCCGCGTAGCTCCACGCGGCACGAGCGTGATACGCGGCCGCGTCCGAGCATCCGAGGTCCAGACTGTTCAGAGCCAGCAGCCCGCAGACCTGGCCGGCGATCAGATAGAGGTCCGCCGCCTGCGATGGGCGGCGCGTGCGCTGCAGCAGGGCGTAGGCGAGATCGCGCACCTGCGTCATCTCCCCGATCAACGACGGCGGAGATGTCTGCGGATAGGACCGGGCCAGCCGCTGCACATCGACGCGCAGTTGCTCGAGCGTCGCCGGCATCAGGTTGGCGGATCCGGCAAGGAGCGCGTGCCGGCTGGACTGGCGGGCCACGGTGGCGATCACCCGCTGCTCCGCGTTCATACCGGGTTCCGCCCTCCCGGCGCTATGCGAGCTGGAAGCGTCGGATGGCGGCGGCGCGACCCTCACCTCGCCATCCGGGATGTCTGTCGGAACCGGGTCGGGGAGCGTCAGCCCGAGCTCGTGACGAGAGACGCCGAAGAACTCGCGCAACGCTTCGATGTGGCAGTCGTATGGCTCCTGGCCTCCGCTCTCCCAGCGCAGGATCGTGCACGGGGCGACCCGCAGCGCCGCGGCGAGCCTCTCACGCGTCAGGCGCCGGCCGTGGCGTCGAGTCCACTCGTCACGCAGAGCCCGAAGGCGCTGCGGGAAGGGTGCCGCACCGGGCGAGGGAGAATGCGGATCGTGCATCGGCGGTTGGCTCCTGGACGACCACCACGACGCCGTGGCAGGCGCCGGTCGACGTGTGTGGGCTTTGCAGATGCCTGACAGGACGCCCCCATGGACGCGCCCAGACTCCATCTTCTCAGGTGCTTCCATCCCGTGTCATGACATGCAACCGCATCCCCATCGACACTCATCACGAGCACCGCATCGGCGATGCTGTCCAGGTGGGCTCTCGAGTCCGCATGCTGGCCCCATGGGGCGAGGAGGAGTACGTGATCGTGTCCCCAGCGTCAGCCGATCCACACCGCGGTCGGATCTCCGAGGTCTCGCCGGTGGGAGCCGCACTCCTCGGACTGCGTCGGGGTCAGGACGTCAGCGTGAGGACACTCGGCGGTGTCCAGCGGCTCGCGATTCTCGACCTCGTCCCTCCCACGGGGCCGGTCGTCGCCGCACGCGTCGAGCCGTGCGCACGATGAAGACCAAATTGCTGAGAAAGCTGGCCGCCGAGGCCAGGCGCCAGGAGCGCGACGCGAAGCGCGAGCTCCGGCGGCTGCTCAGGGCGAGCCGGCGAGCACAGGACCGGTGAGGGAGATCACCGTCTCCGGCTCCCCGCGCAGGATGGGTGAGGAGCACGGGGAGGCGGCGCGCGACCTGATCGCGGAGCTGTTCGCCACCCGGTTCGAGCTGATCATGGGCCAGATGGCGGCGGCGGTCGGGGGGAGGCCGGCGTCGGACGGGGCGGTCGCGGTCGAGAGCTGGACCCGGACGATCGCCGGGGAGATCGCCGCGCGTCTCCCGGACGTGGCGACGGAGCTGGAGGGTGTGGGGCGCGGCAGCGGTCTCGCGCCCTGGGAGCTGGTCGTCGCCGGCGGGTACACCGACGTCCTCGGTGGGGTGCTCACACCAGAGGACCCGCGCACTCCGTGCGAGTGCACGGTGATGGCCGTGCGCGGCACCGGTGGCGGCGGGGCGGTCATCGCCGGCACGTGGGACAGCCACGCCTCCGCATCCCCGGCGCTCGTCCTTCTGCGGCGACAGCCGGCGTCGGGGGTGCCCACGCTCTCGCTGACGACCGCGGGCTGGCCTGCGCAGCAGGGGGTGAACGCGGCCGGCCTCGCCTTCGCGACCACCAACCTGCGACCACGTCGAGGGGGGCCGGGTGTCGCCTACATCGGCGCCCTCGCCCAGCTGCTCGACACGCGGTCGATCGACGATGCCCGTGGGCTGCTGCTCGGCCTCCGCTACTGCTCCGGCCACTACTACCCGATCGCCGACGAGCATGGACGGCTGCTCCTCGTGGAGACGTGCAACGACATCACGGCCGAGCTGGCGTCCGACCGGCCCGTCGTCACTCACACCAATCACTACCTGGCGCGCGAGCTGGAGGACGAGAACCCGCGTGACGACCTTCTCCAGAACTCGGTGGAGCGCCTGCGGCGGGCGGAGGCCATGGTCGCGTCCTCGTCGGCGGAGTCGGTACGACGTCAGCTGTGGACGGTCCTCGGCGACCATGGGACAGCCGGCACCGACGTGTGCCGGCATGGCGAGGGGCACGAGACGCGCAGCTGCGCCGCCTTCGTGATCGACGCGGAACGGCGCTCGATCGAGTTCACCGACGGCCCCGCGTGCAGCGGAGTGCGGCGCACCGTCCTCCTCTAGTTTACAAGAGCCTGAAAAACCGGGGGGTGGGGTCGAGGCTGCTACGCCCGGGCCTCATCTCCCTCGGGCATGCCCCGTGCTGGCGGCTCGCGGTCCGGGGACCCGGGGCAGGCGACGGCCGCGGCGGCCAGCTCCTGCGTGGCCGCCTCACCCCCGATTGTTCATGCTCTCCTCGTCCGCCGCCGACAGGGAGGGGAGAGTGGTCTGTGGTCACGACCCCGTCGCCTCCGGCAGAGCCGGCTCCTCCACACTGTCCGTCAGCCCTGTCTCGAGCCGCATCCTCTCCTCGGGCCTCACCTGGAACGAGCGCAAGCATCCCTTCGTCTGGGTGAGACCGCGGGCGAGGTGCTGCGCCCCTACGACCGTCAAGCTATTTCCGGCGCACTGCACTATCGTCCCGCATACGCCTCCTCGAGCTGGGCGAGGTTGAACTTCTTCATACCGAGGAAAGCCCTGGTCACGCGCGCCATCTGCTGCTCGTCGGCCCGCTGAAGCATCTCCTGCATCGCCCGGGGAGCGACCTGCCAGGAGAGGCCGTACCGGTCCTTGAGCCATCCGCACTCCTCGGCCTCGGGCACCGCGGAGAGTCGCTCCCAGTAGTGGTCGATCTCCTCCTGGGTGTCGCAGAGCACCATCAGCGAGATCGCCTCGTTGAAGGTGAAACCGTGTGACCGCGCGCTGTCCATCGCCGCGAGGTGCATCCCGTCGAGCGTGAAGGCGGCGTACCTGACGGTTCCCTCGGTGTCCGGCTCCTCGCCACTGCCGTAGCGCATGACGTCGCCCACCAGGGAACCGCCGAAGACCGAGGTGTAGAGGCTGATCGCCTCCTCGGCTCTGCCGCAGACCGGGGAGGTGAACATCAGCGTCGGGACGATCTTCTGGGTGACCTCGCGGCCGCCGGAGTGCATCACCTGCCAGGACAGGCCGTACCGGTCTTGCAGCCAGCCGTACCGCCGGCTGAACGGGTAGGCGTCGAGGGGCATGAGCACCTCGCCACCCTCACCCAGCCGTCTCCACAGGGTGTCGACCTCGTCGTCGGACTCGCAGTCGACCCGGAAGGACACCGACGGATTGAAGCGGAACAGCGGCCCCGCACTGATCGCCATGAACGGCTGGCCAGCGAGCGTGAACGAGACCAGGTCGGCGTCGCCCGACGGGGTGTCGCGCAGCGTGGTGACCGCGACGATCTCCGAACCGTCGAGCACCGAGGTGTACAGCTCCGCGGCCTCGCGCGCTTGCGTGTCGAACCACAGGTGGGGCGTGATCCTCTGCATGACGTCCTCCTTCCCGCCTCGTCGATGGATCGGTCACCTGCTTGGACCGCACCGGGGTCGCAGAATCATCGGTCGGGGCGAGATTCCTTCGGCCGTCGGGCCGGCCGGGCAGCCTGGGCGTCGAGGCGAAGGGAACGGCCGACCAGCGGGACCAGCCGCTCAGGGTCGAGGATAGCAAGGAAGAAGTGCATCCCGGCACTCCGTCCGTGGGAGATCTCCAGAACCTGCAGCGCCCAGAGCGCGTAGCCGCCTGCGGGATCCGGCCGGTACTGGCCGAAGACGGGACAGCCGTTGGCGGAGGTGGGCAGCAGCCCTGAAACCCTGCAGGCGCTCGGACCGGGCTTGAGCATCCAGGCGCCGATGTCGGCCGCCCCGCGGATCCACAGCGCGTACGGCGGCATCGACTGGACGACGTCATCGCGCAGCAGACCGACCAGTGCGTCGATGTCGTACCGCTGTGACGACGTCAGGGACCTCCGCGACCAGAAGGTTTGGACTCTTGCAGTAAGAGGCCTCTAGCCCCGTTTTCCGCACTGTGCGGTGCGGAAAACGGGTCTAGAACTAAGGACATTCCAGAATCACCGGGAGAGCCGTGAAGAACTCCTGCATCGGGACCGCCACCACCGTATCCCCTCGCGATAGCGCGGGACCCGCCGAGACGTAGGTTGATAACCCCCTTTTCCACCTGGCGCTCCTGACGGCGACCAAGCGAAATACGATGAGGGTTGCAGCCGGGAGGCTGCCATAGCCCTAACAGCTCCAGAACACGGTTCTCCGGTGCCGGCCACCTTGGCGAGGGGCCCAACCGCCCCCTCACGCTAGGTCCAGGCTACCGGCGCCCGCGACCTCGCCACCGGCGCACGAGATCCAGGAGGGTCGCCAGCCAGCGCAGGCCGAAGAAGAGGACGTGGCGGGGGGTGACCGGCTGCACGCGGTGCACCGGGGGGGCTCCGCCGGCGGCGGCGAGGGCGTCGGCGACACGCTCGCGGAACCACGGGAACACGGTGGCGGGCAGGTCGGTGGGGGCCGAATAGCGGAGGCGCAGCGCTTCGATGGTGCGGCGGGGACGGCCGCCGCTCAGCGTGCCCCAGTAGACGGCGTCGCCGCCGCGGCGCAGCCCGCGCCAGGTGTAGACGCCGACCAGCCCGCCGACGGTGGCGCGCAGCCCGGTCTCCTCCTCGGCCTCGCGGGCGGCGGTGACCGCGGGGTCCTCCCCGGCCTCGCAGTGGCCGCCGGGGAGCTCCCAACCCGGCGGCCAGGGGCGCAGCTGGAGCAGCACCCGGCCGTCCCGGACGAGCGCCAGCTGGGCACCCTGGACGGGGAAGGTGCGGTCGCCGACGAGCACCTCGGCGGGGTCGCCGGCGGCGCTCAGGGCACCCGCTCCGGCGGGGCGCCGTGGACCCGCGCCCAGGCGGCGCGGACCGCCTGGAGCAGGTCGCCGGCCTCGTCCGGCGCCACCGTGCGGGGGTCCAGCCAGACCCGTCCCGACTCGGCGCGGGCGATCACCGGCGGCTCGCCGGCGCGGAGCGCGGCGAGCAGGCGGCCGGTGGGGCCGGGCAGGGTGACGCAGGTGGTGGGCAGCGAGGTCCCCGGCAGCGAGCCCCCGCCCACCTCCGAGCGGGCGGGGACGGCGTCGGCGGGGACGCCGCCGGCGCGCAGCGTCGAGGCCCAGGTCCGGGCCTCCGTCGCGATCGCGTCGGGGTCGCGTCCGAGCATCCGCTGCACCGGCACCGCCTCGCCCGCGCTGCCGGCGAGGTGGGCGGCGAGGGTGGCGCCGAGGGCGGCGAGCACCATCTTGTCGGGGCGCACGGCGCGCATCAGCGGGTGGCGGCGGAGCCGGGCCACCAGCTCGGCGCGGCCCGCGACCAGCCCCGCCTGGGGACCGCCGCAGAGCTTGTCGCCGCTGGCGGTGACCAGGTCGGCGCCGGCGGCGAGGACGGCCTCGAGGACCGGCTCGCCGGCCAGCCCGGGGTCGACCGCGGCCGGGTCGCGGAGCGCGCCGCTGCCTGCGTCCTCGAGCAGGAGCAGGCCGTGCTCGCGGGCGACGGCGGCGCACTCGGCGGTGCTGTCCCGCTCGGTGAAGCCGACCACGGCGAAGTTCGAGGGGTGGACCCGGACGATGGCGGCGGTACGCGGCGTCACCGCGGCGGCGTAGTCGGCAGCGCGGGTGCGGTTGGTGGTGCCGACGTCGACCATGCGCGCGCCGCTCAGCCGCATCACCTCGGGGATGCGGAAGCCGCCCCCGATCTCCACCGCCTCACCCCGCGAGACCAGCACCTCGTGCCCGCGGCAGAGGGCGCTCAGCATCAGCAGCACCGCGGCGGCGTTGTTGGTGGTGACCACGGCGTCCTCGGCGCCGCAGAGCGTCGCGAGCAGCGGGGCGACGTGGTCGTGGCGTGAGCCCCGGGCGCCGCGCGCCAGGTCGTACTCGAGGTCGCTGTAGCCGGAGGCGGCGGTCACCGCCGCCCGCGCCGCCGCCCCCAGCGGCGCCCGGCCCAGGTTGGTGTGGACCACGACCCCGGTGGCGTTGAGCACCCGGTGCGGCCCCGGCTCGAGCCGGCGGCGCAGCCAGGCCGCGGCGGCCCCGGCGAGCGCCGCCTCGTCGCCGTGCACCGAGCCGCCGGCGCGGCGGGCGGCGCGCTCCTCGTCGAGCACGGCGCGGGCGGCGCGCACCACCGCGGGGTGCGACCCGCGCCACCGCTCCAGCAGCGGATGGGCGGCGAGGCGGTCGACCGAGGGCAGGTCGCGGGCCATCGGTGGCCCGGGCGCCGACGCTCCCATGGTGCGGGGGGCCTCCCCCCTGCATCCCCCCTGTGGCGCGGCGCTCACAGCGACGAGGAGAACAGCTGCGTGATGCTCGGCAGCCCGCCGATGACCGTCGAGTTGGGGTCGACGAAGGTGTGGTAGAGCCGGTTGTTGACGTCGACGATCAGGGTTCCCAGCGGGCTGGGGGCGCCGGTGATCTGGGGAAGGAGGAAGACCAGCGCGATGGCGACCACGATGACCACCTGGGAGTTCCGGTCCATCCAGCGGAAGAGGTCGGGGAGGACGCCCCCGAGGAGACCGCGGGCGACCATGTACCCGTCGAGCCCGGGGACGGGCAGGCTGTTGAAGACGAACAGCACCACGTTGATGAAGAAGCTCTGCACCAGCACCGCGAAGAGGATGTCGGAGAGGCCGCCGTGCCCGAAGGTCTGGAACTGGGGAGTGGCGCCGGTGCCGAGCTGGATCTTGATCGCCACGGCGAAGAGGATGGCGAGCAGCAGGTTGGTGAGCGGACCCGCCGCCGCCACCATCGCCTGCTGCAGCCCGGTGCGGATGTACGCGGTGCTGAACTGCACCGGCTTGGCCCAGCCGAAGCCCACGATCAGCAGGAGCCCGAAGCCGAGCGGATCGATGTGCTGCCGCGGGTCGGCGGTGATGCGTCCCTGCATCCGCGGCGTGGGATCACCCAGGCGCACCGCCGTGAAGGCGTGGGCGAGCTCGTGCAGGGTGAAGCCGAGGATGAGCCCGGGCAGCGAGTAGAGCACCAGGGTCAGGTAGATGCCGAGGTTGCCGCCGCTCATCTACTCCACTACTCCACCTCGACGCGAACCGGGCGGCGGCGCGCCGCGCCCCCGTCGTCGTCGGCGCGCTGCCGGCGGTGGTGGTCGACGGTCAGCTTCACCGCCAGCAGCAGCTCGCGCTGCGCGTTGAGCAGGTGGATCTGCGCGTCCGGAGGCAGCAGCTCGTTGACGGTCGAGCCCATCAGCTGGCCCGCGTCGGCGAGCAGGCGGCACGGGCACATGCGGCACTCGTCGCTCAGCTCCTGGCACTCCCGAAGACGACCCGGAGCATGCCCTCCTCGAGCTTGGCGGCGGTCACGGTCTTCCCCTTGAGCACTCGCGGCAGCGAGATCTCCCGCTTGTAGGGGCCGACGGTGACGTACAGCTCGGCCTCACGATGGGTGACGTTGAGCTCCCCGCGATCGACGAAGGGGAGGTGGAGCAGCAGCTCGTACTGCGAGCCGTTCTTGCGCAGCCTCTGCGGCACCTCATGGTAGAGGATCGCCGACGGATCGCTGTCGCCGAAGATCGACTCCGCCATCGCCGCGAGGCTCTCGATGCCGACCACCTCGTGGTCGAAGAGCCGGGTGCGCAGGATCGGCACCGGCGCGAACGCGGTGTCGACCATCTCGCTGTAGCGGGCCTGCGCCTCGCGCCAGGAGTCGAAGTAGCGGTCGGTGACCTCGGGGGGGAGCACGCGGTTCACCACCACCAGGTCGGTGAGGTAGTCGTAGAGGCTCAGGTAGGTGAAGGCCCGCTGCGCCTCCTTGATGACCATCTTCTCGAGGTTGAGGACGATGCGCACGGTGCAGACGCGCGGGTCGCCGAGCACGCTCTTCATCGCCTCGAGGTCGAGGAGCACGTCCTTGATGCTGCTGAAGATCTCGTCGCCGGGAAGCGGGATGCTGATGAAGGGCTGCACCATCGGACGCGCCACCTTCATCACCCGCCGCTCGATCGGGAAGATGCGGTTCAGGTACCAGCGCGCCACGTCCGGGAAGGCGAGCAGCTGCAGCGTCTCGCCGGTGGGCGCGCAGTCGACCACCAGCACGTCGTAGTCACCGCTGCGCTGGTGGTGCTTGATCCACATCAGGCTGGCCACCTCCTCCATCCCCGGAGGCGAGGCCAGCTCCTCGGCGACGATCTCATCCACCCCCTGCGACGCGAAGAGCGCGCTGAGGTACCGGTGGACCTTCTCCCAGTTGTGCTCGAGCTCGTGGAGGGCGTTGACCTCCTGGGCCCAGAGGTTGGGCTCGATCTCGGTGGGACGGTCACCGAGCTCCACGTCGAGGCTGTCACCCAGGCTGTGCGCCGCGTCGGTGCTGATCACCAGGGTGCGGTGGCCCAGGCGCGCGCATGCGACCGCGGTGGCGGCGGCGACGGTGGTCTTGCCGACCCCGCCCTTGCCGGTGTAGAGGATGACTCGCATGGGAGATCGCCACCGGTGTGGGCGGTGGCCGGTGCAGTCTACCTGCCCCGACTGACGGCTACCCGACGGTGTGGGTGACCACCACGGCGGCGATGAGGATGAGCACCACCATGACCCCGGCCATGATCGCCACCCGGCGGAGGTCGGCGGGAACGTAGGGGACGCGATCGAAGGGGATCGCCGGGTCCTCGGGGTCGAGCGGCGCGAAGGACGACTGCTGCTTCTGCTGTGCCTTGGTCGTCCTGCGGCCCGCGGCCCCGGCCGGGTCGAGGCGCCCCACCCGGCGGGCGCCGGCCGGCGTGGTGGCCGCCCCGGGAGCGGCGGGGGCGGCGGTCTCCTCGACCGCGGCGCCGCCGTTGCGGATCGGGTCCCCACCGGATGCGCCCACGCCTCCGGGGCCTCCGCGGGGAGCGCCGGGCGTGGCTCCGCCGGAGGCGGTGCCGGGGCGGGGCGGGGGGCGGCGACGCGCCTGCTGCTGGCGGCTGGTGCGAGTTCTCTTGGTCATCGCGAAGGGCGACAGGGTAGCAGGGCCGCGGCGGTGGGGCGGCGGGCGCGGTCAGCCCGTGACCGCTCCGAGACCGGCGCGGACGAGGGTCTCGCGGAAGCCGCCGGCGAGCGCCTCGGCGAGCTCGTCGCGACCGACCCGCCTCTCCAGCAGCTCGCGCACCCCGGCGCACGGCCGCTCGCCGGGAGGCGGGCGGCGCAGGTAGGCGGCGGCCCGGGGCGGCTCCAGCAGGACGCTGCCGTGCTGGAGCAGCGCCCGCCCCCGCCGCGCCTGGGCGCTGCCCACCAGCCTGCGCCCGTCGGGGGCCTCTTGGGAGTCATGGGTGAGGCGTTACAGGCGGTTGGGGGGATCGGCGGCAAGGGCTGTCCGGCGCCTCGCCGGCGGTGCCGGCGTCCGGGCCGAGGAAGGAGCCGCGTGCCGAAGGGTGAGAGTCTGGTGACGTGCGATGGCTTCCGATTCCGGTGCTGCCGCCGGTGATCACCGCCACCTTTCCCTGCAACTTGCCCACAGTCGTCAATCCTCTTGATGGTCGAAGCTGGTTGCCGCAGGCTGGCTCCGGCCGGCTTCGTATGGGGAGCCTCCACAGCGCGGGGATCGACGCTGCGGAGGCCCTCACACACGGACCTCGCTCTGGCTACTCCAGCCAGGCGATGTCAACACCGTGTCAGTGTGCGACCAGCACGGCTGCCGCCGCTGTCTCGATGAGCTCGACCACCGCGCCCGGATGGGAGACCATGGGCACGTGGCTCGACGGAGCCTCGACAGCGATTGCGCCCATGCGCGCGGCGAACTGACGCTCGGCAGCCGGTGGGATCGCCTGATCGTCCGCGGCCACCAGGTACCATGACGGCAGCGACTTCCAGGCCGGGACACCCATGACGTCCTCGAAAGCGGAGGCGGCCAAGGGCTGCTGCACGGCGCACATCACCCTCGCCCTGGTCGGATCCACGTCGGCGG
>JAQBPH010000043.1:0-8406 GCA_028287625.1 Chloroflexota bacterium
CGGGACCGCCACCGGGGGCGATGGCCTCGAGCAGCCGGCGAGGGTTGGAGGGGGAGGGGCCTGGGTCCGGCGCAGGAAGCTCCCCTCGATCCTGCCGGTCAGCGGCTGCCTGGCGGTCAGCCCGAAGCCTCCCGCGAGCTCGGCGGACGTCAGCCCGCGATGGAGCTCGAGCAGCGCGAGCGGGTTGCCCTGGGCCTCGGCGATGATGCGGTCGCGCACCCGCTCGTCGAGCCGCCCGGGGATCGCCGACGCGATCAGGCTCCGCGCGTCGGCGTCGGGCAGACCGGTGAGCTCCAGCTCGGGGATCCCTGCGAAGTCGGCCGCCGGACCGGGGTCGCGCACCGCGAAGAGCAGGGCGACCGGCACGGCGTGGAGTCGGCGGCCCACGAACGCCAGCACCTGGGCGGACGCCTGGTCCAGCCAGTGGGCATCCTCGACCACCCCGAGCAGCGGCCGGTCCCCGGCCACCTCGTCGAGCAGGTTGAGCACGGCGAGGCCGACGAGGAAGCGATCCGGCGCGCCACCGGCGGTCAGACCGAAGGCCGCGCTGAGCGCGTCGCGCTGCGGACCGGGGAGCCGGTGGAGGCGGCCGAGCATCTGCCCGCAGAACTGGTGCAGCCCGGCGAAGGCGAGCTCCATCTCCGACTGGACGCCGGTGGCACGGGCCTGCCGGAACCCCGACGCAGACTCCATCGCATAGCCGAGAAGCGCCGACTTGCCGATCCCCGGAGAGCCACGCACCACAAGAGCGCCGCTCCTCCCGGAACGGGCGGCGGCGAGCAGCTGGTCGACGGTCTGGCACTCCCGGCGGCGGCCGTGCAGCGTCATCATGCGAGATGCGGGATTGTCGATCCGCATGTCATCTCCTGAACGTGTGAGGCATGAGGGCATGGCGATGTACCGGGGCAGCTCCGCCATGAATCCCTCACGGCAGCCGATGGCCCAGGAGACGTGCTCGTGTCCTTCATGGATGTCGCGTCGGAGCAAAGCGCTCAATGGCGTGAAGGAGACCGCCAAAGCCGATCTGCTCGATGTCCCCGAAGTCACCGAATGGCTCGCCTCGACCGGCGACGGGCCGCTCGACGAGCCGCGCCAGCGCAGGGTTGCCGACCATGGAGCCAGCGTGCGCTTCGAACCGGGTTCCCCGCCACGTCCTGCTGGGGGAAAGGGGGTGATCGGAGTTACCCGATCCAGCCGGCGTGATCCATCGACGCGTGCTGGCCCCGTCCCCGCAGGACAGTCGGGGCGGGACGAGGTGTCCTCTGAGGACTGGCAATCGCGGCGCCGATCTTGTAGCATCCGCTCACCCAAGGAGGCTGGCGTGACTGAGGCTATCGACTTCGGCATCCCGGGGCTGAACCTGGCCCCGGGGGATCACGTCTGTGCCCTCTACATGGGCGCGGCCGAGCGCGACGCGATCCTCTTCCCCTATCTCCAGGCCGGCCTGCGCTCGGGCGACAAGTGCATCTGCATCGTCGACCAGGATGACACCGAGGCGGTGCGGACGGGCATCTCCGCCGGCACTGACAACATCGACGCCTGCATCGAGTCCGGGCAGCTGCAGATGCACACGTCGTCGGAGACCTACCTGGCCTGCGGCGCGGGCCGGTTCACCACCGATGACATGATCAATTTCTGGGAGGACTCGGTCGGCAGGGCGATGAGCGGCGACTTCCGTTTCGCGCGTATGGCCGGCGAGATGTCCTGGGCGCTCCGTGACCTTCCCGGCCTCGACGAGCTGACGCGGTACGAATCCGAGTTCAACCGGTACGTGGTGCGGTACCCGCAGTGGGCCCTCTGCCTCTACGACCTCGAGCGCTTCGGCGGCGGCATCCTCGTCGACGTGCTCAAGACCCATCCCAAGATCCTGCTCGGCGGCATGGTGCTCCACAACCCGCACTACCTCAGCCCGGACGAGTTTCTCGCCCAGAGGAGTTGACCTCAGAGCCCAATCCCGGAGAGGAGCAGGACACCGGCGCCTCGCTGCGGGGACAGCTCTCCAACCTCCAGGGCCTCCTCGTCCTGTCGATGCGAATGACGGAGACGGGGGATGAGAAGCGCATCCTCCACCTGGCGACCACCGCGGTCCCCTCGCTGAGCCTGTGCCGCCTCCAGGGCGTTCACCTCACCGACGCGGGGTGGCGGGCCACCACCGGTCCGTGCGAGCGTGCCGAGGTGCGCGCGGACCTCGAAGCGCAGTTCGCCGTGCTCAGCAGCGCCGGTGGGCCGGTGGCGATCCTCCACGAGGCCTGGGCCTGGGCCTTCAGCCTGCGCAGCATCGAGGGGCATTTCGGCTTTCTCCTGGTGAGCGCCGCCGCGGAGCCGCCCCCCTCCCAGCAGTTCCTGCTGCGGGTGCTGGCCCAGCAGACCGGGATCGCGCTCGCCAACGCCCGCCGGGACGCCCACGAGCGCGCCAGCGCCGCGGAGCTGAAGGCGGCCAACAGCGCGCTGGCGGGCACGGTCCACGCCCTCGAGCAGAGCACCGCGATCCACCAGCGTCTGACCCAGGTGGCGATGGCGGTGGAGGGTGAGGCGGGCATCGCGCAGGCGGTCCACGAGCTCACCGGCTACCCGGTGGCGGTCGAGGATCGGCGCGGCCACCTGCGTGCCTGGGCGGGGCCTGGCCGCCCCACGCCGTATCCGGCGATGCCCCGGGAGCGCCGCGAGCAGATGCTCCGACGGGCGCTGGCCGAAGCCAGGCCGATCCGCGACGGCGACCGCCTCCTCACCGTGGTCAGTCCGCGCCGCGACGTGCTCGGCGTGCTGGCTCTCATCGATCCCGCCGACACCGCGGGGATCGTGGAGCGGGTGGCGCTGGAGCACGGCGCCACCGTCCTCGGCATGGAGCTGGCCCGCCTGCGCAGCCTCGTGGAGACCGAGCTGCGGCTGCGCCGCGACCTGGTCGAGGAGCTGCTCACCGGCATCGACGACGAGCGCGCGCTGGCCCGGGCCGAGGCGCTCGGCCACGACCTCCGGAAGCCCCACCGCGTCGCCGTGGTCGAGGGAGGGACCGACCGGCGGGACGATGACGACGCCTTCCTCCACGCCGTCCGTCGGGCGGCGGGCGACCGCGATTCGGGATCGCTCGTGGTCGCCCGCGGGGGCGTCGTGGTGATGGTCTCGCAGGCGGAGAGCGATTGGGAGGGATTGCGCGCCGCAGTGCTCGCCCAGCTGTCCGCAGGTCGGTGCCGCATCGGCGTCGGAGGGAGCTGCGACCACCCCGCCGACCTCCCGCGCTCCTACCGCGAGGCCCAGCTCGCGCTTCGCGTGCAGCGAAGCTCCGGCGGCTCCGACCAGGCGACCCTCTTCGACCAGCTCGGCGTCTACCGCCTCCTCGCGTACGTGCGCGAGGAGGAGGGCGTCGACCGCTTCGTCCGGGAGTGGCTGGGCACCCTGCTCGACTACGACGAGATCAGGGGAGGGGACCTGGTCGCCACCATCGGCCGCTACCTGGAGTGCGGCGGCAGCTACGACGCCACCGCGGCGGCGCTCGGGGTGCACCGCAGCACGCTGAAGTACCGGCTGCAGCGTATCCGCGAGATCTCCGGGCACGACCTCACCGATCCCGACACCTGCTTCAACCTGCAGCTGGCGTCACGCGCCCGGACCACGCTCGCGGCGATGCGCGCTGACCGGGCCTGACGGCCTCCCTGACTGGCGCGTCATCCTTCCACGCCGGATGCCGCGAGTTCCAGCCTCGTCTCCCGCTCCACCGCCCCAGCACAGGGGTCGAGCACATTGCGACCCCGGTGCGGCGCCTCGATCCCCCGCCAGGCGACGACGGCTGCCGTGAGCGCGACGAGCGCGGCGGCGAGCATGGCGTGGCGGTCTCCCGAGATCGAGGCGGTCACGCCTGACACCTTGTGGCCGCCACCCTCCGCCACCGCGAGGAGAACGGCGGCGCCGATCGCGGCTCCGATCTGCCGGCTCGTGTTCAGGAGCCCCCCGGCAAGCCCCTGCTCGGTCTGGATCACCCCTGTGCTCGCGCCCACGGTGCTCGCGAACATGGTGCCGGCGGTGCCGAAGCCGATGAGAGCGATGGCCAGCAGAACGACCGGATAGTCGCTGGTCGCGGGGAGGCGGGAGAGGATCAGGAAGCCGAACGTCGCCATCGTCGTCGTGAGCATCAGCAGCCGCCTGATTCCGAGGCGAGCGGCGAGCCCGGCGCCGAACATCCCGGCGAGGAGGCCGACGAGGCCCTGCGGTGCCATGGCCAGGCCCGTGAGGGCGGGCGAGTCGTGGAGCACGTGCTGGAAATACAGCGTCATGACGATCATCTCCCCCCCGTTCCAGATTCCGAGCAGCAGGGTGATCGAGTTCGCCGAGCTCAGGGTCCTGGACCTCAGGATCCCGAAGCGGACCAGCGGGTGTGCATGACGGCGCTCGACCACGACGAATCCCGCCAGCGTCGCGGTGGCCAGCATCAACGCGCCGATGACGCCCGGAGAGCCGGCGCCGGTGACCGGTCCCTCGGAGATCGCGTACACGACGGAGGCGACGCTCACCGTGATCAGCAACCCGCCCCCGACGTCGACCGGACCGGCGGCAGTTCCCGCGTCTGACCTCGGCAGGACCCGGCGGCTCAGGACACCGGCGACGAGGCCGACCGGGACGTTGACGAAGAACACGGCTCGCCAGCTGAACAGCTGGACCAGAAGGCCACCGACCAGCAGACCGGCCACAAAGCCCACCGAGGCGGTGGCGCCGTAGAGGCCCAGGGCACGGTTTCGCGCCGCGCCCTCGCGAAAGCCCGTGGTGATCAGAGCGAGGGCCGCCGGAGCAACCATCGCCGCGCCGATGCCCTGGACCGCTCGTGACGCGACCAGCAGGTCCGGATCTCTCGCCAGTCCGCCGGCGAGGGAGGCGACGGTAAAGACGAGGAACCCCATGACGAACATCCGGCGCCGGCCAAAACGATCCGCCGCCGCTCCGCCGAGGATGAGCAGCCCACCAAAGGTGATCGAGTAGGCGGTCACCACCCACTGGAGGGCGGTCGGGGAGAAGCCGAGCTCGCTCTCGATGGAGGGGAGGCCGACATTCACGATGCTGAAGTCGAGCACGACGACGAAGGAGGCGACGAGAACCAGCGCGAGAGCTGCCGGGCCCAGCGCTCCGTCCGTCCCGTGGTCGGTGGCTCCGAGCCGTCGTGTCCTGGGCTCGCTCACGGCGCCGGCGTCACGGTGCGCGCGGCGGTGACCGGCCGACAGCGCGTGATGACGGCGGTGATGTCGAGGTCGGGGGCGTTCGCGACGGAGGCCGGCTCCGGCGAGGCGCCGGGCGAGGGCTGAGCCCATCCGCCCGGCGCCGAGAACGGCGAGCCGCGTGCTCACACCGTCACCCCCCGGACCGACTCCACGGGCCCGGAGCCCGCGCCGGTCCCGAGGAGCGCCCGGGTGATCCGGGTCAGATCCTCCCCGGTCAGATGGAGCGATCCGGCGCCGATCCAGCCCTCGACCTGCGCGGCGTCGCGCGCGCCGACGATGGCACCGGTCACGCCGGGCCAGGCGAGCGTCCAGGCCACGGCCACCGCCGAGACCGTCGCACCGTGGCGCTCGGCGATCGGCCGCAGCGCATCCCGCAGGGCCAGGTTGCGCGACAGGCTCGGCTCGAGGAAGGGCTCGGAACGGCGGCGCCAGTCGTCGTCCGCCATGGTCGCGAGGCGCTCCGCCGAGAAGGTGTCGGTGAGGATGCCCGACTGCATCGGGCTGTAGACGATGACGCCGGTGCCGTGCGCCGCCGCCCAGGGGATGACGTCGGCGCCGGACTTGCGCCGGATCAGCGAGAAGGGAGGCTGGAGCGAGTCCACGTGGCGGATCGCCTCGGCACGCTCGAGCAGGGCGAGGTCGAAGTTCGAGACGCCGGCTGCCCGGACCTTCCCCTCGTCGACGAGGCGGGCCATCTCTCCCCAGGACTCCTCGATCGGGGTGCCGAGCGCGTCGGGCCAGTGGAACTGGTAGAGGTCGATGCGCTCGACGCCAAGGCGCGTGAGCGACGCCTCGACCTCGCGGCGGATCGACGCGGGCTGCAGAGTGCGCTGCGGCTCGTCGTAGGGCCTGGTGGGGTCGGGAACCATGCCGCCCTTGGTGAAGACGTGGGGCCGCTCCGCCCTCGGGATCCCGCGCAGCGCCTGGGCCACCACCTCCTCTGAATGGCCGAGGCCATAGATGGCGGCGGTGTCGATCCAGTTCACACCCCGGCGGACGGCCTCGTGGATGGCAGCGATCGAGCGTGAATCGTCCTGCGGTCCCCAGCCGTAGGCCCAGCCGCTCCCTCCGATGGCCCAGGCTCCAAAGCCCACGGTCGTGATCTCGAGGTCGGTGGTTCCGAGCCGTTGCCTGTTCAGCATCATCAGTGAGCTCTCCTTGTCGATGGCCGGTGGGCGCGTCTCTCGGGGCGTTAGTTCGATGTCAAGATACTCTTGGACGTACTACGTTGTCAAGAATCTCCACATCGAAGTATCATGTGCGAATGACCGAGGACGCGATCGACCGGATCGTTCAGGAGTGGAACCGCGAGCGGCCCGAGCTCGACGTCTCGCCGACCCACGTCCTGCAACGCATCACCCGGCTCTACCTCCTCCAGTCGGCCAGCTTCGCGGAGGTCTTCGGTCGCTACGGCCTCACCTTCGGCGAGTACGAGGTGCTGGCCGCCCTGGTGCGGTCCGGTCCGCCCCACCGGATGAAGCCCAGCGAGCTGGTCGATGCCGTGGTGCTCTCATCGGGTGCGATGACCAATCGCATCGATCGGGTCGAGACCGCCGGACTGGTGGAACGCCTCCCTGACCCCGACGATCGACGCGGCACCCTCGTCGCCCTCACGGAGAAGGGGCGTCAGGCCGTCGACGAGGCGGTCCGCGCCCACGTGGCGAACGAGGAGCAGCTTCTCAGTGCGCTCTCCGCCGATGAGCGCCGGCAGCTCGCCGACCTGCTGCGCACACTGCTCGTCTCCGAGCCCTTCGTGACGCTGGGCCCCAATCGGCCTCCCCGCACGAACGGCCGGGTCGTCGACCAGGTGGCGCGAGCGCGAAGGCCACGCCGCCGCTGAGGTCACCGCAACTCACGGCTGAGCGAGCTCCCCCTCGGCTGACTGGCCCGCGCCTGAGCTCGAGCAGCTCGTCTGCACGGATCCCCGCGTGTACACTGAGGACGAACGCCATTCCGGGGACCCTCTGATGACGCCTTCTCCATTCCCCGATCGCCTCCCTGTGCTGCTCCTCGGCATCCTCACCCTTGGCATGGTCTCCAGTGGGCAGCAGGCCGCAGGCAGCGGACACATTCCCGGTCTGCCGGGCACCCGTGGTGCGACGGTTCCCGCGGTGAGCATCCTGAGGGCGTCCATGCGTCCCCAGGATGGGGATACCGTCGGCGTGGGAATGCCGGTCATCCTCCGGTTCAGCGCAGACGTCGCGCCCGAGCATCGGCTCGAGGTCATCGATCACATCCGGGTGACGTCCGTTCCCGCTGTCCCCGGCGCGTGGCACTGGTTCGCCCCCAATGAGGTGCACTGGCGTCCCGCGTCGTACTGGGCCCCTGGAACGCGGGTCGCCGTGACGGCCGACCTCGATGGCATTCCGGCGGGCGGCGGGGTGCTCGGACAGGACAACTGGTGGAGGACCTTCGAGGTTGGACCCAGGCACGTGTCGATCGTCGACACCGTGACGCACCGGATGCAGGTGTTCGACGGCGACCGCCTCATCGACACATGGCCGCTCAGCGCCGGTCGTTCCGACCTGCAGACCATCAACGGGACGCTCTACGTACGGTACAAGGTTCAGGATGTGCTCATGGACTCGACGACCATCGGCATACCCCGTGACGCCTGGGACGGGTACTACGAGCACGTGTACTGGAACACGGCGATCTCGACCGACGGATACTACGTGCACGGAGCACCGTGGTCGCTCGCGGCGCAGGGCTTCGCCAACGTCTCGCACGGGTGCGTCAATCTCAGCCCCGAGCATGCCATGGCATTCTTCAATCTCAGCCGTCCTGGGGATATCGTGATGGTGCGGGGATCCACGCGGCCGGCGACCTCGGAGGACGGCGAGGGCGACTGGCAGATGTCGTTCGACCAGTTCGCCGGCGGGAGAGCGTCGAGCGCGGCCCCTCGTTCGGTCTCCTGAGGCGCGGACGAGCCGGCGGCGCTCAGCTCCGGCCGCCGTGGGCAGCGACGGACAGCGGCTCATACGGTGCCTCCTCAATACATAGACCGACGATCGGTTTATATTAGCCGCATGCCGAGAACGGTCAACGTGGCGGCTCACCGAGTGCGCCGGGAGGCGTTCCTCGATGTCGCCCAGCGCCTGATCCAGACCAAGGGCTACGAGCAGATGAGCATCCAGGACGTGCTGGACGCGCTCGACACCTCCAGGGGAGCCCTCTACCACTACTTCGGCTCCAAGCAGGC
>JAQBPH010000045.1:0-4107 GCA_028287625.1 Chloroflexota bacterium
ACGCCAAGGTGGTCTCGAGCGGCGCCTTCGAGGCGCTGGCGGCCGCCGCCGCGGCGCTCGGCGGCGAGCTCGCCCCGCCGCTGGTCGGGATGGCCCCGGAGTGGAGGCTGGTCGCCCAGGCCGACGCCGGGGGGCACAGCCTGCGCAGCCTCGCCGTCGACCCGCCGCCCCTGGGGGCGGCGGCGCAGCTGCGCGCCGCGGGACGGCTGCTCGCCCGCCTCCACGCCCGCTCCGGGCCGCCCGGCGAGACCCGCTCGCTGAGCGGCGACGCCGCCGCGCTCCGGCATCTCCTCCCGGTGGTCGAGAGCGCCCTGCCGGCGAGCGCGGCCGGCTTCGTCGCCGCCGCCGGCCGCCTCGCCGCCATCGGGGACGGGGAGGCACCGGCCCCCGCCCACGGTGCGCTGCGCCTCGACCAGGTCCACCTCGGCAGCGCCGGTGCCGCGCTCATCGACCTCGACTCCTACTGCTGGGCCGAGCCCGCCCGCGACCTCGGCAACCTGCTCGCGTACCTCCGCTGGCGCGAGATCCGCCGGCCCGCCGCGGCGGCGGCGCTCGCCGGGGTGCGGGCCGCGCTGCTCGAGGGGCACGCCGAGGAATGGGGCGCGGCGGTCGACCCCGGCCGGATCGCGCTCCACCAGGCGGCCTCGTCCCTGAAGATCGCCGGGCGCTGCCTGCAGAAGCTCGCCGTCGCCGAGTGGGCGCACCTGCCCCGGCTGGTCGACGTGGCGCTCGACGGGCTCGGTGGCGGCGCGGGTCCGGTGGGATGAGCGGCCTCGCCGGCCCGCTGCTCTCCCCCGGCGCCGCCGAGGCGCTCGACCCGGAGGCGATGTCGCGGCGGCTGGCGCCGTTCCTCGAGGCCGCTCACCCGGGGACGCGGGTGCTGGCCGCCCGGGTGGTGGCGGTGGCGCCGGGGCGGCGGGCGGTGGTCGCCTACGACACCGGCGGCCCCGCCGGGCCCGGCCCGGCCCTGATCGGCAAGGTGTACGCCGACCCCGGGCGCGCCGGCCGGCTGCTCGGGCTGCTGGGACGCCTCGAGGAGCTCGGCATCGCCGCGCCCCACCCCGTCGCCCACCTGCGCGAGCTGGGCATGGCCGTGTTCACCGCCGTGGCGGGCCGCACCCTCGATCAGCTCGGCGGCGCCGAGCGGATCCGGGGGGTGGAGGCGGCGGCGGAATGGCTGGCCGGCCTGCACGGGTCGGGACTGGAGCTCGACCGCGGCTTCGACCTCGCCACCGAGAGCCGCAACCTGCGCCTCTGGGGGCGGCAGGTGGCGGCGTTGCATCCCTCGCGCGCCGCCGCCGTCGAGCGGCTGCTCGCACGGCTCAACGGGCTCGCCGGCGGCCTCCGCCTCTCGACGGCGGCACCGCTCCACAAGGACTTCCACCACCAGCACACCCTGATCGGGGAGGGCGGCCTGGTGGTGATCGACCTCGACGAGGCGCGCGCCGGCGATCCCGCCTTCGACGTCGCCCACTTCGCCGCCAACCTGCGCCTGCTCGGGCTGCGCGAGGCGACGGCCGGCGGCGGCGGCCTCGAGGCCGCCTTCCTCGACGCCTACGCCACCCGCACCGGGTACGTGCCCGACCGGCGGCACCGGTGGTGCCACGCGTACACCTGCCTGAAGATCGCCCGCCAGCTGTCCCGGGGGCGAGGACCGGCCCCGGCGCCGGACGGCGCCGAGCGGGAGCGCCAGCTGGGGCTGATCCTCGACGAGGGGCTGCGATGCCCGGGGTGAGGGTGGCCTACATCGTGCGGAGCTGGCCGCGGCTGTCCCAGACCTTCGTGCTCAACGAGGTCCTCGCCCTGGAGCGGCTGGGGGTGGGGATCACCATCTTCGCGATGGCCCGGTCCGGCGAGAGCCGCCGGCGGACGTCGAGGCGCTGCGCGCCCGGGTGGGCCACGCCGCGGCGGCGGAGCAGCCCGGCGCGGTCGAGGCGGTGGTGGCCGAGCTGCACCGCGAGGGCCTCATCGCCGAGCTGCCCGCCTGGCTGGAGAGCGCTCCGCCCATGACCACCCGGTAGCATGCGGCAGGGGGAGGGCTGTCAGCGACGAGACAGGAGAAGAATGCCGACCACCTCTGACTGGTTGACCGAGGCCGAGCAATGGCTGTGGGGCCAGGAGTCGTTCAGCTTCATCCCCGATCGCACCCTCTCGGATCCCCACGGCGCCGCCGAGAGCGACGGCGGTCCGCGGGTGATCTTCGCCGGATTCCCCTCCGACTACAGCCTTGCCTTCCTCCTCGCCCTCCTCCGCCTCGACGTCCAGGTGGTGGGGATCGTCACCAGCCCGGGGGCGCATCCGGCCATCCTCGGCACCAACGCGCTGAGCCGGATCGCCGACCACCTCTCCATCCCGCTGCTGCGCCACTGGCGGATCAACGACGAGCACGCCCGCCAGGACATGGCGCGGCTCCAGCCCGCCCTCGGAGTCATTGCCAGCTTCGACCAGATCCTGGGAGGTCGGGCGCTGGCAATCCCCGCCCACGGCTGGCTCAACGTCCATCCCAGCGCGCTGCCCGCCTACCGCGGACCGGAGCCGATCTACTGGACCATCGCCGACGGCGCGGCCGAGGCGGGCATCACCCTCCACCGGGCCGTGCCCAAGTTCGACGCCGGGCCGATCCTCGCCCAGCGCCGGCTCGTGCCCGCCGCCGACGAGACCGCGGGCACGCTGACCCACCGGCTCAGCGCGCTCGGCACCGACGCCCTCGGCGAGGCGGTGGCGGCGATGCTGGGCGGCGAGCCGGGGATCGTGCCCGACCTCGCCGCGGGCTCCTACCGGCCCTCGGTCGGGCACCGCCACCTGAGCACCGCCGCCTCCGCCGCCGAGGCCGAGCGGATGGTGCGGGCGGGGGTGCCCAACATGCCCGCCTGGGTGGAGGTGGAGGGTCATCCCGTCTTCGTCACCCGGGCGCGCACCGTCACCGACTGCGGGGCCGCCGCGGGCCTCCGCTATCCCGACGGCTGCCTCCAGGTGCTCGAGACCGCGGTGGCCTGCGGCTGCCACCACGACGACGTCCAGTGCCCGCATCGCGAGCGGGTCGACTAGCTGCCGGCTACTCGGTCGGCGAGGGCTCGGTCGAGGCGTCCCTTTCGTCCCGCTCGAGGCTGATCCGGCGCTCGAGCATGCGGCCCATGAAGTAGCCGCGGCAGTTGGGGCAGCAGGTCCGCTCGATGTGCCCCCGGAGCTGCTGCATCAGGTGCAGCGGTGGCGCGGTCGGGGTCATGAGCTTGTCGACGACGAGGCGGAACTGCATGCAGGTCATCAGCACCTCGGGCAGCGTGCCGTCGCCGAAGACGACAACCGCCAGGGGTCCGATGCCGCGGGGTTCGGAGAACATCACGGAGAGGAGAACGGCCTGCACCCGCCCGATCCTGCGGTCGCGGTGCCTACCGGCCTCCCCAGGCCCCCTGGGGCCGGTGCGGGACGGCCTCGCCGTCGAGCCAGCGCACCAGCCACGCCTCCAGAGACGGAGCCTCCCGCTGCAGCCATTCGGCATGGCGGAGGCCGAGCTCGAGGGCATTGCCCACGCCGGAGAGCAGCTCGCCCCCCCGCGCGTCGAGGCAGAAGAGCACGCCGTCACGGGGCTCGCACAGGGGCAGCACCGCGGCCGGCCAGGCCTCCACCGCGACCACCAGGCTGCGCCCGCCGGGCCTCGCGGGATACGGCTCGCGCGGAGGCCGGAGCATCCCCTCGTAGATCCCCACCAGGTCGTCCCCGTCGGGGTCGCGGCGCCCGCTGCCCACCCCGTAGAGGGGCACCGGGCCGACCCCTCCGTTGGCCACCTCGAGGTGGAGGCGGCGGAGCGCGGGGGGGAGGGCAAAGCCCAGCCGCGCCTCGGCCTGCTCGATCTCCGTCAGCGTGGCCGGCGGGGGGAGAGGACCGCCATTCGCGAGGCAGTGCTGCCGGACACGAGCAAGGACGCCCGAAATGTCCACGATCGGCATGTCCTGCATGCTGCCTGAACGACGGGTCGGTCTGCATGCCCCAAACTGACTATCCTCAGCCCGGCCGGTAGACCCCGGCGCCGGTGCGCTGGAACTCGTCGGACTTCTCGCGCATCCCCGCCTCCAGCGCCTCGGCGGTCTCGAGCCCGTGGGTGCGCGC
>JAQBPH010000093.1:0-3035 GCA_028287625.1 Chloroflexota bacterium
AGCGTTCCTCCTGGGACCTCGGCCCGTCGACCCTTCACGACAAGCGCGCGACGCGCGCGTCGCCGGCGAGTGCCGGCGTGGAGGGGGGCAGCGCCGGCATCGGGCGCGCCAGCGCACGATGTCTTGCGCTAGACGGGGGGAGGCGGAGCCTCCCCCCGGTAAAGACCGGCGGCAGAGCGGCCCCCCGCGAATCTCGACCGGCGGCAGAACTGCCGGGCATCTCCACCCCGTGACAGATCGGCCGTGCATCACCACCCGTGACAGATCGGCCGGGCATCCCCACCCGTGGCAGAACTGCCGGGCATCCCCACCCGCGGCAGATCGGCCGGGCATCCCCACCCGCGGCAGATCGGCCGGACATCTCCACCGGCGGCAGAACTGCCGAGCATCCCCACCCGGCGGCAGATCGGCCGAGCATCCCCACCGGCGGCAGATCGGCCGAGCAACTGCCCCGGCGGCAGATCGGCCGAGCAACTGCCCCGGCGGCACATCGGCCGAGCAACTCCCCCGGCGGCAGATCCGCCGAGCACCTCCACCGGTGGCAGAACAGCCGAGCCGTCCCATCCCGAATCGTGCATCTGCCAGGTATCGATCGCCGAGAGCCCGCGTATCCACCCTCCGACCGCTCCGCACCTGGCATCTGCGGCATACTTCTCCTCCGTGCCCACGTACGGGATGAGCCAGGCGGCCGAGCTCCTCGGGGTCAGCCCCGACACCGTCCGGCGCTGGGCCGACGCGGGGCGGCTGGCCACCCGGCGCACCGCCGGCGGTCACCGGCGCGTCGACGGCGCCGCCCTCGCCGACTTCGCCGCCTCGCTCGCGGTCGAGCGCCAGCCGCCGGCGATCGTCTCGGCGTCGGCCCGCAACCGGCTCCCCGGCCTGGTGACCCGGGTGGTGCGCGACACGGTCATGGCACAGGTGGAGATCCAGGCGGGGCCGTTCCGGGTGGTGTCGCTGATGAGCCGCGAGGCCGCCGACGACCTGGGGCTCGCACCCGGGGTGCTGGCGGTGGCCGCGGTGAAGGCCACCAACGTGGTCGTGGAGCTGCCCGCACAGCGGGACGCGGAGGCGGACGGACCGCACACCGGACACTAGAGGAGACGTCATGGTCAGGGGGGTCAGGGGGATCAGGCTCGGCGGCCTCGCCGTCGCCGTCGCCATCGCCGCCGCGGGGTGCGGCAGCTCGGGGGGAGCGCCACCGTCGTCGCCGGGCTCGACGCTCACCGGCCCGCTCACGGTGCTCGCCGCCGCGTCGCTCACCGAGGCCTTCAACGGCACGAAGACCACGCTGGAGAGGGAGCACGCCGGGCTGCACGTCACGTACAGCTTCGCCGGCTCGCAGGCGCTGGTCACCCAGGTGGTCAACGGCGCCCCCGCCGACGTGGTGGCGACCGCCGACGAGACCACCATGAGCAGGCTGGTCATCGCCGCCCTGGTGGAGGCGCCCACCGTCTTCGCCCACAACAGGCTGGAGATCGCGGTCGCACCGGGCAACCCCAAGGGCATCAGGGGCCTCGCCGACCTCGCCGCCCCCAACCTCACCGTCGTGCTCGCCGATCCCTCCGTGCCCGCCGGGAGGTTCGCCCAGCAGGCTCTGCAGAAGGCCGGTGTCACGGTGACCCCGAGGTCACTGGAGCTCGACGTCAAATCGGTGCTGCAGAAGGTCGCCATGGGCGAGGCGGACGCCGGCATCGTCTACGTCACCGACGTCACCGCCGCGGGCGCGACCGTCGCCGGGGTGGCCATCCCCGACGGTCAGAACGTCATCGCCACCTATCCGATCGCGGTGGTGAAGGCCACGACGCACCACGCCGCCGCCGCCGCGTTCGTCACCGAGATGGTCTCGGGGGTGGGCCAGCAGGCACTGCGGACGCACGGCTTCCTGGGGCCGTGAGCCGGGGGAGGCCGCCGCTCGGCCTCCTCGTCCCCGCCCTGGGCGCGGTCGCGCTGGTGGTGCTGCCCCTGGCCGGGCTGCTGCTCCGCGCCCCCTGGGGCGGGATGGGCGCTGAGCTGCTCTCCGCCGACGTGCTGACCGCGCTGCGACTCTCCGTGGAGTGCTCGCTGGCGGCGGTGGCGCTCTCGCTCGTCCTCGGCGTCCCCCTCGCCTGGGTGCTCGCCCGGGTGCCCTTTCCGGGCAGCTCGGTGATCCGCGGGCTGGTCACGCTTCCCATGGTCCTGCCCCCGGTGGTGGGCGGCGTCGCCCTGCTGCTCGCATTCGGACGCCGGGGCTTCGCCGGGGAGGTGCTCGGCCACCTCGGCATCACCCTCCCCTTCACCACCGCGGGCGCGGTGCTCGCCGAGGCGTTCGTGGCCATGCCGTTCCTGGTGGTGGCGGTCGAGGCCGGCATCCGCCAGGTCGACCCCCGCTACGAGGACGCCGCCGCCACCCTCGGCGCGGGGCCCTGGGCGCGCTTCCGGCGGATCACCCTGCCCCTGGTCGCCCCCTCCCTCGGCGCCGGGGCGGCGCTCTGCTGGGCCCGTGCCCTCGGCGAGTTCGGCGCCACCATCACCTTCGCGGGGAACTTCCCGGGGAGGACCCAGACGATGCCCCTGGCGGTGTACATCGCCCTCGAGACCAACCCCGACGGCGCCATCGCCCTCTCGCTGATCCTCCTCGCCGTGTCCCTCGCGCTCCTGGTCGGCCTGCGCCACCGCTGGCTGGGGACGTGAGCCTGGTCGCGGACGTCCACGTCCGGCTCGGCGACTTCCGCCTGGACGTGCCGGTGCGGGTCGAGCCGGGCGAGGTGGTCGCCGTGGTGGGCCCCAACGGCTCGGGGAAGACCAGCCTGCTGCGCGCCCTCGCCGGCCTGATCCCGCTCGAGGCAGGGCGGGTCGAGCTCGACGGCGAGCTGCTCGAGGAGGGCGGCGGCCGGCGGATGCCGCCGGAGCGGCGGCCGGTGGGCGTGGTCTTCCAGGACCACCTCCTCTTCCCCCACCTCAGCGCCCTCGAAACCGGCGCCTTGGGGCTGCGAATGCGGGGCGCCAGCGGGGGCGAGGCGCGCCGGCGCGCAGCCGCCTGGCTGGAGCGCGTGGGG
>JAQBPH010000102.1:0-4666 GCA_028287625.1 Chloroflexota bacterium
GCAGCGCGGCGTCGCCGCGGCGGCGGACGTCGTCGACGATCTCGCGCACCGCCTCGTCGGCGCCCAGCGCACGGCCGAAGAGCGCCTCCAGCCGCTCGGACTGCTCACCGTCCAGATCGGGCTCGACGAAGCGGCGCGCGCCGGCCACCAGCCGGCGGAAGCTCCCGGCGTCGTGGCGGGTGAGGGCGCTCACGCCACCCCCTCCGCCGCGCGCGGCGCGGCCCGGTCCGTGACGGCGCGGCGCAGCCCCGCGGCGAGCGCGGTCACCGCCTCGGAACGGGTCTTCAGCGAGGCCTGGTTGACGATGAAGCGGGCGGTCGACCGCCCCGCCTCGGCGACCTCGACCAGCCGGTTGGCGCGCAGGGTGCGGCCGGTGGCGACGATGTCGAGGATGGCGTCGGCCAGCCCGGTGGCGGGGGCGAGCTCGACCGAGCCGTGGAGCTTGATCAGCTCGGTGGTCACGTTGATGCGGTCGAAGAAGGTGCGCGCCGACCGCGGGTACTTCGTCGCCACCCGCAGCGCGGGCGGCCAGGTGCCGGCGGCGAGCGGCGAGTCCTCGGGGGCGGCGAGCACCAGGCGGCAGCCGCCGAAGCGCAGGTCGACAAGCTCGTAGGAGTCGTGGGGCGTCTCCCAGAGCATGTCCTTGCCGACGATGCCGCAGTCGGCGGCGCCCATCTGCACGTAGACGGGCGCGTCGGTGGGCCGCACCTTGATCAGCCGGTGACCGCCGATCTCGACGAGCAGGGCGTCGTCGAAGTGCGAGGCCGCCACGCCGTCGATGCCGGCGGCGGCGAGCAGCTCGCAGGCACCCGCCAGCAGCGCCCCGTTGGGCACCGCGATGCAGAGCCCGGTCATCCTCGAGGGCCTCCCCCCGGACGGCCCGCAGGCAGAGCCTGCCTGCCGGCCGTCCTCGCCCCTGCGTTCCCGTTCACGGCGAGGGCGGCGACCGCCTCGGCGGTGGTGGCGTCGGCCCAGCGCTTCCCGTCCCACCAGCGGGCGCCGCCGTCGGCGTCGACGAAGAGGTCGGCCCCGGGCGGGGGCGCGTCGCTGGGCTCGAGGTCGCAGGCGACCGCGGCGCCGGGCCCGCGCAGCACCGTCGCCGCACGGATGGCCATCGCCTCGCCACCGGCGGCGTAGGCCACCCGCAGCGCCGGCGGCAGCGGCACCGCCGCCTCGCCGCTGCGGCGGGCGAGGGCGTCGCAGCAGCGGTCGACGTGGAGCACGAAGCCGGTGGCCGGAAGCGGCAGCCCGAAGCGCTCGAGCAGGCCGTCGTAGCGGCCGCCGGTGCCGAGCGGGAAGCCGAGCTCGCCGCTGAAGAGCTCGAAGGTGGGACCGGTGTAGTAGTCCCAGTCGCGCACGGCGCCGAGGTCGAGGTGGAGGTGGCCGTCGAGCCCGTGGGCCATGAGCAGGTCCCAGAGCTGGGCGAGCTCGGCGAGCGCCCGCCGCGGCCGCTCGGCGCGCAGCCCCTGGGCGGCGGCGTCGAGGATCTCGCGGCCGCCGCGCAGCGCCGGGAAGCGGAGCAGCAGCGCCCGCTCGGTCTCGCCGATCGGGGTGCCCTCGAGCGCCTCCTCGACGGCGACGAGGTCGCGGCCGCTGAGCGCCGCCAGCACCCGGTCGCGGTCGGCGGCGTCGAGGCCGGCGCCCTCGAGCAGGCCGGGGAGGAAGTCGGCGTGGCCGACGTCCACCTGGACCCCGTCGAGCCCGGCGCGGGCGAGCGCCTCGGCGGCGAGGGCGACGCACTCGGCGTCGGCGGCGATGCAGGCCGCCCCGATCAGCTCGCAGCCGGCCTGCAGGTTCTCGCGGCGGCGGCCGCCCAGCGGCGGCTGGTTCCGCAGCACCGGGCCGGCGTAGCAGAGCCGCAGCGGGTAGGGGCCGTCGCGCAGCTGGGTCGCCACCACCCGGGCGACGCTGACGGTGCGCTCGCCGACCAGCGCGAGCAGGGCGCCGTCGGCGTCCATGAAGCGGAAGAGCTGGGTCTGCTTGGCGGCGCCGACCCCCGACGAGACGGTGTCGAGGGGCTCGATCAGCGGGGTGGCGACCATCCCGTATCCCCAGCCCTCGAAGGTGCGGATCATGGCGTCGCCCACCGTCCGGCGGCGGCGCGCCGCGCCGGGAAGCCAGTCGGTGAAGCCGCCGGCACGCCCCCTGGGCGCCCCGGCACCCTCGACGTTGGGCGCATCCTGCACGGGCCCAGTCTACCGATCAGCCACCGAACGCCCGTCTGTCAACCCGCCCTCGGGGCGCCCGGGGCCTGGATCGAGATCAGTACTCGTCCTCGGGGCGGACGTCCTCGTCGGCGTCGTCCTCCATCTCGAAGCCGCCGGACTCGTCGGTCTCGGCCTCGACGGGTTGCAACCCCTCGAGCTCCTCGGTGTTGTCGTCGCTGCCCGGGAGGTTCTCCTCCTCCTCCGCGGCCTCGTCGTCGATGCCGCGCGAGGCCAGCAGCGACTCCTTGGCATAGGGGCGGAACTCCTCGCGGCGGGCGCCGCGGGCGATCGCGAAGGAGGTCTTGCGTGCGTTCTCCGGCGCCTGGTAGGTCTCGCGGATCATCACCTCGATCCTCCGGTCGTCGACCCGGGCCACCGCCGCCGAGTAGCGGTTGCCGCTGATCATCAGCGGGACCAGCCGCCGCGCCAGCTTGGTGTCGACGTCGCCGAGGTCGATGCCGCGCACCGTGCGCGCCCGCAGCTGCCCGCGATCGACGTGGAGCTCGACCACGTCACCCGGGGCCACGGCGACGTCGACGCCGCCGGCGGGCGGCACCAGCACGGTGATGCCGCTCTTGCCGGGCTCCTCGGTGAAGAGGTCGACGTCGATGGCCGCGGCCATCCCCTCGGGCCGGGTCGGCGCCTGGAGCAGCGCCGAGAGCTTGCGGACGTTCTTCTGGGCGATGATGTTCAGGGGATTGATGCGCAGCGACTTCTGGTAGGCGTCGAGCGCCTCCTCGGCCTGGCCGAGCTCGGAGAGCGCCTTGCCCAGGCGGTTGAAGGTCTCCTCATCCTCGCCGTGGCGCTCGAGCAGGGCGCGGTTGACCGCAAGCGCCTCGCTCCACCGGCTCTCCAGCGCGAACTGGATCGCCTCCTCGACGTACATGGCTCGTGGCTTGACCCGCTCGACCTCAGCCAACGATGCTCCCCGTGCTCCGTTCGGTTCGGTGAGAGGAGTGCGCGACCGGCGCGCGTCCGCTCACGACACAGCCTACAAATACGGAGCCCAGGTGCGTATCCGCCACTTCGGGCCGCCGCAGCTTCGGTATGATAACGCCCTGGTGGAGCGCATCTGTTCGGTCGGGACCTGAGGGACGCACAAGGATGACCCGGGTCCTCGCCATCGCCAACCAGAAGGGCGGCGTGGGCAAGACGACCACCGCGGTCAACCTCGGCGGCGCGCTGGCCGAGGCCGGCATGCGGGTCCTCTGCATCGACCTCGATCCCCAGGGGCACCTCACCATCAACATGGGGTGCCGCTACCCCGACGAGGTCGAGCTCACCGTCTACGACCTGCTCACCAACCCCCACGTCGACCTCGACGACATCCGGATGCACTCGGAGAAGATCGGGGTCGACTTCCTCCCCGCCAACATCGAGCTGAGCGGGGCCGAGCTCGCCCTGGTCAACGAGCTGGGGCGCGAGCGGGTGCTCGAGGAGAAGCTGGCCCCCCACCTCCACGAGTACGACTTCGTGGTCATCGACTGCCCGCCCTCGTTGGGCCTGCTCAGCGTCAACGCCCTGGTGGTGGCGACCGAGGTGATCATCCCCCTCCAGTGCGAGTACTTCGGCATGAAGGGGATGCAGCAGCTCCAGCGCACCATCGACCGGGTGCGCCACAAGCTCAACCCGCAGCTGCGCATCGCCGGCATCCTGCCCACCATCTTCAAGAGCCGCACCCTCCACAGCCAGGAGGTGCTCGACCTGGTCAAGGAGCACTACGGGGGCCAGGTGTTCGATGTGCGGGTCGACGCCAGCATCCGTTTCGCCGAATGCCCGCTGGAGGGCCTGTCGATCCTCCAGTACGCCAACGCGTCCCCGGGCGCGAAGGCCTATCGCGCCCTCGCCGCCGCCGTTCTCAACGGAGACGGCGGCGAGGGGGAGGGAGGACAGTGATGGCCAGCAGCTTCCGCCGCGCCCACCTCCGTGGCTCGGAGGAGCTCTTCCGCCCCACCCAGGGGGGCCCGGGGGTCGCCGCCGCCGCCGCCAGCCCCACCGAGAGTCCCCCTCCGGCGCGCGCCGAGGGCCTGCTGCTCCGCCTCACCGAGGAGGAGATCGCCCAGCTCGCCGACGCGCTGCACCGCCTGAAGTTCCCCCCGTCGACGCCGCACAGGCCCTCGATCGCCGAGCGCGAGCAGCTCGAGGAGCTGCGCCAGAAGCTCCTGGCTGCCCTGTAGGGGGCCTGGAGTCAGTCTGCTCGGACGCGGGTGGCCGGGATGCCCGGGTGCTCTGCGGCCGGTGGAGATGCCGCCGGTGGAGATGCCCGGGTGCTCTGCGCCGGTGGAGATGCCCGGGTGCTCTGCGCCGGTGGAGATGCCCGGGTGTTCTGCGCCGGTGGAGATGCCCGGGTGTTCTGCCGCCGGTCGAGATGCCCGCGTGTTCTGTGGCCGGTGGAGATGCCCGCGTGTTCTGTGGCCGGTGGAGATGCCCGGCTGATCTGCCGCCGGTCGAGATTCGCG
>JAQBPH010000166.1:0-6131 GCA_028287625.1 Chloroflexota bacterium
AGCAGCTCGGCCGCAGCGGGGGGATGCGGGACACCATGACGGAGCGAGTTCCGCAGGCCACCGCAGGGCGAAGCCCGAAGGAGGCCGAGGACTGTCTGAAGCATCCGGCGTGGTGTCGCCCGTCCACCCGCGTCGAGCTTGCGACGTCAGGTGAGGACGGGAGTCGGGGTCTCGGGGTCGATGCGGTAGCGGTCCATCGCCTCGCTCACCGTCGCCGGGTCGATGCGCTCCTCGCGGCCGAGGGCGGCGAGCACGGCGACGACGATGTGGGCGGCGTCGGTCTCGAAGTGGCGGCGGAGCGCGTCGCGAGTGTCGCTGCGGCCGTAGCCGTCGGTGCCGAGCACCGTGAAGCTGCCGGGGACGAAGCGCGAGATCTGGTCGGGAACGGCCCTGACGTAGTCGCTCACCGCGACCACGGCCGCTGGATCGGCGGACAGCTGTGCCGTGACGTAGGGAACCCGCGGGGGCTTCTGCGGGTGCAGCCGGTTCCAGCGCTCCACGTCGAGGGCGTCGTTGCGGAGCTGCTGGTAGCTGGTCGCGCTCCAGACGTCCGCGGCGACGTCGTGGTGCTCGGCGAGCAGGCGCTGCGCCTCGAGGGCGGCGAGCATCGAGGTGCCGCTGGCGAGCAGGTGGGCGCGGTGGCCGCGTGGCTCCGGCGCGGTCCGGTAGCGGTAGAGGCCGCGGAGCACCCCCTCCTCCACGCCCTCGGGCATGGGCGGCATCGGGAAGTTCTCGTTGTACAGGGTGATGTAGTAGAAGACGTCCTCGCCGTCCTGGTACATCCGCCGCATGCCGTCGCGGATGACCACCGCCAGCTCGTAGGCGAAGGCGGGATCGTAGATGAGCACGTTCGGCACCACCGAGAACAGCAGCGGGCTGTGGCCGTCCTCGTGCTGCAGACCCTCGCCGTTCAGCGTGGTGCGTCCGGCGGTGGCGCCGAGCAGGAACCCGCGGCCGCGCGAGTCGCCGAATGCCCACACCAGGTCGCCGATGCGCTGGAAGCCGAACATCGAGTAGAAGATGTAGAAGGGGATCATCGGCTCGCCGTGGGTCGCGTAGGCGGTGCCGGCGGCGGTGAAGCTGGCCATCGAGCCGGCCTCGGTGATGCCCTCCTCCAGGATCTGCCCGTCCGACGCCTCGCGATACGAGAGCACCATATTGGCGTCGACCGGCTCGTACTGCTGGCCGAAGGGCGCGTAGATCTTCACCTCTCGGAAGAGCCCGTCCATCCCGAAGGTGCGCGCCTCGTCGGGGATGATCGGGACCACCCGCCTGCCCACCTGCTTGTCACGCAGCAGGCTGCGGATGATGCCCGCGAACGCCATGGTGGTCGACGCGGAGCGGCCGCCCGAGCCCGCCAGCGGCTCGTTCCACGCGCCGTCCTCGACCACCGGCAGCGGCTTGGAGCGCACGATCCTGCGCGGCACCGAGCCGTGGAGCATGCGGCGGCGGACCCGCAGGTACTCGACCTCCTCGGAGTCCTCGCCGGGGTGGAAGTAGGGAGGCGTGCCCTGCTCCAGCTGGCGGTCGCTGATGGGGAGCTCGAGGGTGTCGCGGAAGGCCTTGAGCTCCTGGTCGCTCATCTTCTTGATCTGGTGCGTGGAGTTGCGCGCGGTGAACCCCGGCCCCAGCGCCCATCCCTTGATGGTGTGAGCGAGGATCACCGTGGGCGCGCCCTCGTACTCGGTGGCCAGCTTGTAGGCGGCGTAGAGCTTGCGGTAGTCGTGGCCGCCGCGTCGCAGGTGGGTCAGGTCCTCGTCGGAGAGATGGCTGACCATCCGCTGCAGCCGCGGGTCGGGGCCGAAGAAGTGCTCGCGGATGTAGGCGCCGGTTTCGGTCGAGTACTTCTGAAACTGGCCGTCGTTGGTGGTGTTCATCTTGTTGACGAGCACACCGTCGACGTCGCGGGCGAGCAGGTCGTCCCACTCCCGGCCCCAGATCGCCTTGATGACGTTCCAGCCGGCGCCGCGGAACACCGCCTCCAGCTCCTGGATGATCTTGCCGTTGCCGCGCACCGGGCCGTCCAGCCGCTGCAGGTTGCAGCAGACCACGAAGATCAGGTTGTCGAGCTGCTCGCGCGCGGCGACACCGAGGGCGCCCAGCGACTCCGGCTCGTCGCACTCGCCGTCGCCGAGGAAGCACCACACCCGCGACTCGGAGGTGTCGGCGATCCGCCGGTTCAGCAGGTAGCGGTTGAAGCGCGCCTGGTAGATGGCGTTGAGTGGCCCCAGGCCCATGGAGACGGTGGGGAACTCCCAGAAGTCGGGCATCAGCCGGGGATGGGGATAGGAGCTCAGGCCCTGGCCGCCCACCTCCTGGCGGAAGTTGTCGAGCCGGGCCTCGCTGAGCCGCCCCTCGAGAAAGGCGCGGGCGTAGATGCCCGGGGCGGCGTGCCCCTGGTAGAAGACCTGGTCGCCCGAGCGGCCGTCGTCCTTGCCCTGGAAGAAGTGATTGAAGCCCACCTCGTAGAGCGAGGCCGAGGAGGCGTAAGTGGAGATGTGCCCGCCGATGCCCTCGGACTTCTTGTTGGCGCGGGTGACCATCACCGCCGCGTTCCAGCGGAGGATGCGGCGGATGCGGAGCTCCATCTCCTCGTCGCCGGGGAACCACGGCTCGCGGTCCGGGGGGACGGTGTTGATGTAGTCGGTCGAGACCAGCGAGGGCAGGCCGACCTGCTGCGCCCGGGCCCGCTCCAGCAGCTTGGTGACCAGGAAGCGGGCGCGCGTCCGCCCGCCCATGCCCACGACCGATTCGAAGGAATCGATCCATTCGCGCGTCTCGTCGGGGTCGACGTCGGGGAGCTGGGTGTGGAGCCCGTCGAAGGTCATGGGGTGCAGCTCCGGCGAGGGCTTACAACTCTGGATCCAGCACCCTGTATACCATCCAGCCACCTCGGGACGACTTTCGGCGGCGGGTCCCCCTTCGTTGACGCCGGTGTCAGTCAGTGCTCATCTCGTCGCCGGTGGCGGCCACGACGTGCGTCGAGTAGCGAATGTCGCCGGTCTGCAGCCGGCCGAGGGCGGCGACCGCCGAGGCCAGGGTGCGATAGCCGACGGAGAGGGCGGGCCCGTCCGGGCACTCGAGAATGGCATACATCACATAGTTCCCCGTTGCGGTGCGGCGCTGTGGCGGATCTCCGGTCTCCGCCGATGGTAGCGATCCGGCCTGCCCCAGACATTGTGCGGGCAGCAACAATTGACGAGGGCCTGGTTATCGCCTGTCACGCCCCTGTTACGGGCGCGCGACTCAGCGGATCAGGCCGCGCTCGCGCAGCGCCGCCACAGCGGTGGCGGTGCGGTCGACCGGCGACTCCTGTGCCACCCATTCCGCAAGGTCGCCCAGCGCCCTGGCGCGGTCGGCGCGGGCTTCGAAGCCGAGCAGGTCACGCGCCCTCCGCACGTCGGCGACGCAGTGGCGGATGTCGCCGGCGCGGAAGTCGCCGGTGATGTCGGGCTCGAGGTCGACCCCCAGCTCGGCGGCGAGCGCGGTGGCCAGCTCGGCGACGGTCAGCGACACCCCGGTGCCGACGTTGACCGCCTGCCCGGGCGCCCGTGGCGCGTCCATGGCGAGCAGGTTGGCCCGGACCACGTCGGAGACGTGCACCAGGTCGCGCCGCTGACCTCCATCCTCGAAGATCAGCGGGCGGCGTCCACCCAGCAGGCGCGTGCAGAAGATGGCCGCGACCCCGGTGTACGGATTGGAGAGCGCCTGCCGCGGACCGAAGACGTTCAGGTAGCGCAGGGCCACCGTCTCCAGGCCGTGGGCGTGCCCGGTGGTGAGGGTCAGCTCCTCGCAGTCGCGCTTCGAGACGGCGTACGGCGAGGTGGGCCGGAGCGGGTGGTCCTCGGCGGTGGGCACCGGCTCCGCCGCGGCGCCGCAGACCGGGCAGCGGTTCTCCCAGCGGCGGGCGCCGAGGTCGGCACGGCGGCGCAGCCCGGGAGCGACCAGGCCGTGCTCGGCGCAGCGGTGTGCTCCCTCACCGTAGACGACCATCGACGAGGCGGTGACCACCCGCCGCAGGCTGTCGCGGCGGCGCAGCGCCTGCTCGAGGAGCACCGCGGTGCCGCCCGCGTTGACGTCCACGTACCGGTGGATCTCGTACATCGACTGGCCGTTGCCGACCATCCCGCCCTGGTGGAACACCACCTCGACGCCGTCCAGGGCGCGGCCCACCGCGACCGGGTCGCGGAGGTCGCCGGTGATCAGCTCGGCTCCGGCGTTCACGAAGCGCGGCCGGCCGCCCTCGTGCGCCTGGGGGTCGAGGTTGTCGAGGATGCGCACCGCATGCCCGGCGGCCAGCAGCGCGTCGACGAGATGGCTGCCGACGAAACCGGCGCCGCCGGTGACGAGGACGCTGCTCATGTGGCCGCACAGCCTCGGACGCGCGGGTTGCGGAGCGATGACGGGCGCCGACTTCGACACGCAACACACGGCGTCCAGAGTGCGCTCATGGCCACCCCCCAGGTGCTCCTCCCTCCCTCGGTCTCGTCTCCCTCCCGCCCCCGGCGCCCGCACGCGCTGCTCCTCAGCCTCGGCGCCGGGCTGGTCGCCGGGCTGATCTTCAATGCCGCCAGCCTCGGCTTCCGGCACGTCGTCGGGGTGCCGTCCCTCCCCGAGGACGTCTCCGACCTCACCGTCCCCCTCATCCCCGCCTCGCTGTTCGGCCGCCTGCTCTCCGACCTCGGCTCCCAGGGCAAGCCGCTGCTCATCGAGGGCAGCATCGCCGGCTCCACCGCCGGCTTCGTCCTCGCCGCGCTGGCGTACGCCGCCCTGCTGCGCCGCGGGGTCCGCCCGTGGCGCCTCACCGTGATCATGGGGCTGGCCGGCTTCGCCGGGCTGTGGGCGCTCTTCGGGCCGGTGCTCGACGCCAACGACGCCGGCGGCACCCTGCTGCTGCGCCGCGCCGCCGGCGCGCTCACCCTGCTCGTCGACGTCGCCCTGGGGATGGCGGTGTTCCACCTCGTGCTGGGCGGCACCCTCGCCCCGGCGCACGGTGCGATCGGCGCGAGGGGCGGGATGGAGGAGCGCCGCCGCTTCCTGCGCGGACTGGTGACCCTCGGCGGCGGCGCCCTGGTCGGCGCCACCGGGCTGGGCGCCGCGCTGCGCAGCTTCACCGGCGCCACCAACTACGACTACGAGGGGCACGGGGTGGCCGCCGAGCACCTCCTCGACCCGATCACCCCCACCGAGGCGCACTACGTCGTCTCCAAGAACCTCATCGATCCCACGGTGGAGACCGGGCTCTGGCGGCTGGAGCTCACCGGGATGGTCGAGCGCCCGGTGACGCTGGCGATCGACGACCTCCGCCGCCTGCCCCAGCAGGAGGAGATCGTCACCCTCGAGTGCATCGCCAACGGGGTCGGCGGCTCGCTGATGAGCACCGCCCGCTGGCGCGGACCGCGCCTCGCCGGCGTCCTCGCCCTCGCCGGCCGGGTCGACCCGCGCGCCACCCACCTGATCGTCAGCGCCGTCGACGGCTACCAGGACAGCCTCCCCGCCTCGGTCGCCGGCGATCCCGGGACGCTGGTCGCCCTGGAGATGAACGGGGCCACGCTGCCCCACCGGCACGGGTACCCGGCCCGGATCCTGGTCCCCGGCCGCTACGGCGAGAAGAACATGAAGTGGCTGAGCCGCATCGAGGTGGCCGGCCACGACCACGCCGGCTTCTACCAGCGCCAGGGGTGGAGCGAGGCGGCCGTGGTCCGCACCTTCTCGCGCATCGACAACCTCGAGGCGGGGTCGCGCCTGCCCGCGGGGCAGCCCTTCACCGTGCGCGGCCACGCCTACGCCGGCACCCGCGGCATCCGCTCCGTGCAGGTGAGCACCGACGGCGGCGCCACCTGGAGCGACGCCGACCTCGACGCCCAGATCTCGCCCTACGCCTGGCGGTTCTTCCGCTGGCGCTGGTCCCCGCCTGCCCCGGGCACGTACCGGATGGCGGTGCGCGCCGTCGACGGCACCGGGGCGGTGCAGCCCGACCGCTACGAGGACATCGTCCCCCGCGGTGCGAGCGGGTACCACCGCTTCGACGTCATCGCCCGGTGAGGCTGGGGGGCGCCGGCCCGGTCCGGCTGGAGCGGTGGTTCGCCGGCCACGGGGCGCCGCCGGCGCTCGACCTCGCCCGCAGCGGG
>JAQBPH010000167.1:0-18367 GCA_028287625.1 Chloroflexota bacterium
AATAGCGATCGCGAAGCGAGCGCCGCCGGCGAGTGCCGGCGAGGGGGGGCGGGAGCCGGCATCGGGCGCGCCAGCGCACGATGTCTTGCGACCAGACGGGGGGGACGCAGTCCCCCCGAGTCAAAACCGGCGGCAGAGCGGGTGTCCGCGAAACTCAACCGGCGGCAGAACTGCCGCGAGTCAAAACCGGCGGCAGAACAGACGGGCGTTAGATCGGCCGAGCAACCCCGCCGCCACAGAGATCGGCCGACCAACACCCGGCACACAGACATCGGCCGAGCAACCCCGCCGCTCCGCCAGGACCCGTGGCCCGCGCACCGGAGACGACCGGCCCGCAGGCCGGCGCTCCCTACGCCTCTCCGTCCTGGATCAGTCGCAGGAGGTGGTACAGCAGCACCAGCTGGGTCAGGGCGAGGGGCTCGCTGCGCTTGGCGCCCTCGAGTTGCCCCAGCGAGGTGGGCACCGGCTCCTCCTCGCCGAGGAGGTTCCAGATGTGCCGCTCGACCTCGGCGCTGTGCTCCTTGGGCGCGTGCCCGTGGACATGCAGGGCGTCGACCGGCTTGCCGTCCTCGTCGCGCACCAGCTTGAGGTGGATGGCGCGGCGGTTGTCGTCGGTGAGCACGGCGGAGAGGTCGGGGTGGCGGATGGTCGGCCGGAGCAGCAGCGTGGCGCTGAGCGGATGGTCGCTGCCGCCGGTGGCGGGGCGGCCGGGGTGGGTGTGCCCGTTGTCGCCGTTGGAGTTGTGCTGGAGCGGTGCGAACTGCACCACCACGTCGGCGTGCCGGCGCTGGGGGCGGATGAACTGCGACGACTCGGGCTCCCGGCGGGTCAGCTCGGCGAGCACCTGGCCCACCGAGTAGCCGCGCTTGCGGCAGTCACGGTCGATCTTCCAGCCCTGGCGGATGTCCTCGGGCGGGTCCATGTAGACGGTGACGTCGAAGCATGCGCGGGCCAGCTTGGTGTAGATCGGCAGCAGGCCCTCGACGATGACGATGTCGCTGGGCTCGATCAGCTCCGGGCGCCCGAAGCTGCCGGTGCGGTGGTTGTAGACCGGCTTGAGGATCGGCTGGCCGGTGGCGAGCAGCTGCAGGTGCTGCTCCATAATGTCGATGTGGTTGCACTCGGGGTGCAGCGGCGTGAAGGGGAGGTGCTTGCGCTCCTCCCGGTCGTACCGGTGGTAGTCGTCGGCGCAGACCGCGGTGACCCGAAGGTGCCGGAGCGCCTCCACCAGGCCGGCGGTGAGGGTGGTCTTCCCCGAGGCGCTGTCCCCGGCGATGGCCAGCATGACAGGGCGCCGGGTGCGCACCGTCGTAGCGCTTCGCGCGCGCCGCATGGCCATCAGCTTCTCGGGCATCACCCACTCCTCCTCATGCCTGTCCCGAACGACGTTACCGCTGCATCCCGGCCGGAGCCTCCCCCACGAGGGGGAATGATGCGGGGAGCCCACGGAGCTCCATCGTCGCACGCCGACCCGGTGCCGTCGACGGCGACCCCCGGGCGAGCTAGAGTGGACCCGCACGGCCGCCCTCGCGGCGTGTCAGGGGAGCGACATGTCGGGGACGGTGGAACGGCCGGCCGCCACGCCGGAGGTGGCGGCGCAGGCGCCCGCGCCGCGGGTGCGGCTGCGCGTCCTGCTGGTGGACGACCACCAGATGGTGATCGACGGCCTCCGCGCCATGCTCGCCAATTACCCCGGCCGCGTCGAGGTCATCGGCGACTGCAGCACCCTCGAGGGGGTGCTCACCCGGCTGCGCAGCGACCCCCCCGATGTTGTCCTACTTGACGTCCGGCTGCGTGGCCAGAGCGGGCTGGACATCTGCAGCGAGGTGGTCCGCGCCCGACCCCAGACCAAGGTGGTCTTCCTCACCGTCTACGACGACGAGCAGTACCTCTTCCAGGCGCTGCGCCTGGGGGCGGCGGGCTTCCTGCTCAAGCGGGTGACCGGCGCCGAGCTGGTCGACCACCTGGAGCGGGCGCGCGACGGCGAGATCGTCATCGACCCCTCGATGGCGGGGCGGGTGGCGCTGGCCGCGGCCCGGCTCCAGAGCGGTGAGTTCTGGCCGGGCGCCCACCTCGGGCTCAGCCAGCGAGAGAGCGAGGTGCTCCAGCTCATGGTCGGCGGGCTCAGCAACCGGGCGATCGCCCAGCGCCTGTTCGTCGGCGAGGAGACGGTGAAGAGCCACACCCGCTCCATCTACCGGAAGCTCGAGGTCGGCGAGCGCGCCCAGGCGGTCGCCGTCGCCCTCCGCGAGGGCCTCTTCCACTGAGCCTCGAGAAGGCCGCACCCGAGCTCTCCTCGCCGCAGGCCCACGCCCAGGCGCAGGAGGAGAACGAGCTGCTGCGGCGCATCATCGCCACCTTCTCGGCGGGGCTCGACCTCGACGGCACGGTCCGCCGGCTGGCGCAGCTGATGATCGAGGTCACCGACGCCGACGTCTGCTTCGTGCACGTCCTCGACGAGACCGGCCGGCGGCTGGTGCTCGCCGGCGGCACCCCGCCCTTCGACGAGCTCGCGGGCACCATCGAGCTGGCCGTGGGCGAGGGGGTGGCGGGCTGGGTCGCGCTGCACGGCGAGCCCGCTGTGGTCGAGGACAAGTGGAGCGACCCCCGCTACCGCTACTTCCCCGAGCTGCGCGGCGAGAACTACGCCTCGCTGCTCTCGGTGCCGATGGTCAGCCGCCCCGGCCACCTGGTGGGGGTGCTCAACGTCCACTCGGAGAGCCGCCGCCACTTCTCGCCGGACAAGGTGAGCCTGGTCGGCCACGTCGCCAACCTGATGGCCGGCGCGGTGGAGAACGCCCGCCTCTACACCCGCCTCGCCGAGCGCGAGGAGGCGGTGGAGCGCTTCGCCCAGCACACCCTCGAGCTCCAGGAGGCGGAGCGCCAGCGGCTCGCCGCCGAGATCCACGACGGCATCAGCCAGCGCATCGTCAGCCTCCACTACCACCTCTGCGCCGCCGCGGAGACGCTGCCGCCGGAGAGCGCCCAGGTCGCCACCCAGATCGGCGCCGCCCGCGACCTCGCCGCCGCCGCCCTCGACGAGGCGCGGTCGGCGATCGGCGGGCTGCGGCCGCCGCTGCTCGACGACCTCGGCCTCGGCGCCTGCCTGCGCGGGCTCGCCCGCGACCTGCCCCCGGGGATCAGCGCCGACGTCGAGGTCGAGGCCTCCGACCTCGACGCCCACGTCGAGACCGCGATCTACCGGATGGCGCAGGAGGCGCTCCAGAACGTGGTCAAGCACGCCCACGCGAGCCACGTGCGCATCGAGCTGCGCTCGCTCCCCCGCGTGGTCCAGGTGCTGGTGGTCGACGACGGGGTCGGCTTCGTCCCCGAGGCGGTGGTGGGGCAGCCCGGCGGCACCCGCTACGGGCTCACCGGCATGCAGGCGCGCGCCGACCTGGTGGGAGCGGAGCTGCGCATCGACTCCAAGCCGGGCAAGGGCACCCGGGTGAGCATCACGGTGCCGGTCAGCGAACCGCTGCGCCGGTGACCCCGGCGCCGGCCCCGTTGCCGGCGTTCAGCACCGCCTGACCTCCCGCCGCGGGCCCGCCGGGATGGCCGAACACGGCCGTGCCCGCGACCAGCACGTTGGCCCCCGCCTCGACGCAGGCGCGCGCGTTGGAGACGTCGACGCCGCCGTCGACCTCGACCTCGGTGTCCAGCCCCTGGCGGTCGATCTCGGCGCGCACCCGCTCGATCTTGCGCAGGGTGCGGGGGATCAGCTTCTGGCCGCCGTAGCCGGGGTTGATCGTCATCACCAGCGCCAGGTCACACACCTCGAGGATGTCGTCGAGGTTGGCGGCCGGGGTGCTGGGGTTGATCGCGGCGCCGCTGCGGCAGTCGAGCGCGCGGATCGCGGTGAGGGTGCGGTGGAGGTGTGGGCACACCTCGTAGTGCACGGTGATGGCGTCGGCACCGGCCCGCGCGAAGGTCTCGAGGTGCCGGTCGGGCTCGACGATCATCAGGTGGAGCTCGAGCGGCAGCGTCGTGACCCTGCGCAGCGCGCGCACCGTGTCGGTGCCGAAGGTGAAGTTGGGGACGAACAGGCCGTCCATGACGTCGACGTGGAGCCGCTCGGTGCCGCTGCCCTCCAGCGACCGCACCGCGTCGGCGAGGTGGCCGAAGTCGGCGGCGAGCAGGCTCGGGGCGAGGTGGATGGCGTCCTTGCAGGGTGTCCAGCGCGGCATCTGCCGATCATCACAGAGTCGGACGGTCACCTGTGGGGGATCCGTGGGAGGAACCGGCTCCCCCGGGCGTCCCGGAGCAGGGCCGTGGCCGCCTGCCGGCCTGGGGTGCCGGCGACGCCGCCGGTCGGGCTGGTGCCCGCCCCCGAGACGTAGAGGCCCACCACCGGGGTGCGGTGACCGGCCAGGGCCCGCGTGGGGCGGAGCGGCCCGAGCTGGTCGAGGGTGATGTCGAGGTGCATCGGGTGGGCGCCGGGCCAGCGCTCGCGCTCCTCCATCAGGTCCGGGGTCCAGGGCGCCACCCCGGTGACGCTCTCGCGGAACCCCGGGGCGCGCGACTCGACCGTCGCCAGGCAGGCGTCGACGAACTCCTCGCGGCGCGCCGCCCACCCGCCCTCGACGCGGGCCGGGGCGGCGGGGCAGGCGAGGTACACGGTGTGGGCGCCGGCGGGGGCCAGGCCGGCGTCGATCGCCGAGGTGGTGAAGGCGTAGAGCGGCGGGGGGTCGGGGAGGACGCCGGCCTCCGCCCGCAGCCAGCCGTCGCGGAGGTCCTCGAGGCGGTCGACGAAGCTCTGCAGCCCGTGGTGGTCGCCGGCTCGGCAGCCGGGGTACTGGGGCAGGCGGTCGGTGGCGACGTGGACCAGCGCCTGGACCACGTTGCCGCGCCGGGTGGCGGCGAGGTCGGCGCCGGCCTCGCCGGCGAGCGGCGGCTGGAGCAGCTCGAGCAGCGCCCGCCGGGGGTCGAGGGCGGTGGTCACCGTGGCCGCCGCGATGCGCTCGCCACCCTCGAGGACGACCGCACGCACCCGCCCGCCCGGGGCCTCGATGCGCTCCACCGGCGCCGCGCAGCGCAGCTCGCCGCCCAGCGAGCGCAGCCGGGCGACCAGGGCGTCGACCAGCCCCTGGGCGCCGCCCTCGGCGTGCCACTGGCCGAAGCGGTGGTAGACGGCCTGCCAGAAGGCGAAGAGCGCGCCGCCGGGGCTGCTCGGGCCCACGCCGGCGTGGGCGGCGAAGGCGGCCACCGGACCGCGGACCAGGTCGCTGCGGAGCCGCCGGCGGAGCAGCTGGTCGTAGCTGCCGAGGAGGTCGCGGGCCTGCGCCAGGGGGTCGCGGCGGAGCAGCCGCACCAGGGTGGCGGCGCGCTCGGGGAGGGCCGCGAGGCCGGTCTCGCCGCGGATGGCGGGGAGGACCGCGTCCACCACCGGGGCCGCCGCCTCGACGAAGGCGCGGTAGGCACGGGCCTCCTCGCCGTCGTGCTCGGCGATCGAGGCGACGGTGCGCTCGACCGAGCGATGGAAGCGCACCCGGCGGCCGTCCTCGTGGATGGCGACGGAGAAGGGGTCCATCTCCAGGTAGCGCAGCCCCGCCCCGGCGAGGTCGAGCTCGGCGGGGATCGAGGTCATGTTGATGATGTTGTGGGCGACGGAGTGGAGGTCGAAGCGGTGACCGGGGACCGTCTCCTCGGTGCGGGAGCCGCCGCCGGGCCGGTCCAGCGCCTCGAGGACCAGCACCTCCCGGCCCGCCCGGGCGAGGTAGCAGGCGGCGACCAGCCCGTTGTGGCCGGCGCCGACGACGACGTCCGGCGGGCTCATGTCGGGGAGGATGCCACGGCCGGGGATCATGTCTCTCCTCTCGGCGCTGACGCGGTCCTGCGGGCGGTGAGCGCTCCCAGGCCATCAGCTCCTCCGTTGCTGACAGCCTTCCCCCTGGGGTCTGGCCAGCACCTCGAGCACGCTGTCGGGCGCGCCGTGGATGCGCAGCCCGAGGCAGTTGCCGCCGGGGACGATCTCGACCGCGCTCCCGGGCGGCGGGAGGAAGCGGTAGAAGCCGTCGAGGGGGAGCAGCCCCAGCAGCACCGCCGCCGCCCGGATCACCCCCTCGTGGGTGACCACGGCGATCGGTCCCGTCCCCTCCACCCAGCGCTCGCGGAGGAACTCGGCGAGCCGCTCGAGCAGCGAGGCCACCGGCTCGCCGCCGGGCGGGGTGCCGCCGAGCACGTCGTCGTAGTGGCGGGCGTGGGCCTCGGGGTCGCCGGCGCGGACGTCCTCGTGGCTGCGCCCCTCCCAGGTCCCGAAGCTCAGCTCCATCAGCCGGGGGTCGGGCCGGCAGGGGACCCCGGTCGCCGCCGCGATCGCCTCGGCGGTCTCGCGGGTGCGGCCGAGCGGGCTGTGCCACACGGCCGCCGGCGGGTGCTCGCGCAGGCCGGCGGCGAGCCGCTCCGCCTGGGTCCTGCCCAGCTCGGAGAGGGGCACGTCGATGCGGCCCTGGTAGAGGCGGACCGGATCGGTCCACGGCGTGGCCCCGTGACGGACCAGCAGCAGCGGCGGCCTGCCCGCGATGGGGAGTGCGTCGGCGCGAGCGGGGAACGACACGGACTTCGAGACTACCGACGCGTCCGGCGGGCGTCGTCACCCCGGCGCGGGACCGGGGGAGGGAGGTGGAACTCCCCGGCGGTGATCAGGTGGTCGATGAAGAGCTCGGCGGTGGCGCTGAGCGCGTCGTTTCCGCGGGTGATCAGGTGCCAGGCCCGGTGCAGCGGCATGCCGGCGACCCGCAGCTGCACCAGCGATCCGCGGGCGAGCTCGTCGCCGACGGCGTCGAGGGAGAGCAGGGTGATCCCCAGCCCGACGGCGAGGGCCTCCCGGATGGCGCCGTTCGAGCCGAGGGTGAGGGTGGGAGGAGACAGGCCCGCGGCGGCGAGGTACTCGTCGGTGGTGGCGCGGGTGCCCGATCCGGGCTCGCGCAGCAGCCACGTCTTCCGGGCCAGCTCGTCGGGCCGCGGCGAGCGCGGCAGCATCCCGGGGGGCGCCACCAGCACCAGCGTGTTCGGACGCACCGCCCGGCTGCGCAGCGGTGAGGGATCCGGCGGCCGGCCGCCGATGACCAGGTCGACCTCGTGGTGCTCGAGCAGCGAGAACACCCGCGGCCGGTTGGCCACCTCGAGGCTGATCTCCGCCGAGGGGTGCTTGGCGCGGAATCCGGCGATGAGGCGGGGGAGGAGCTGCTCCCCGGCGGTGGTGACCCCGGCGAGCCGCACCCGCCCGCGCTCGGGGGCGTCTGCGCCGGCGGTGGCCACCGCCGCCTCGTCGAGCAGGCCGAGGACCCGCCGGGCGTAGCCGGCGAGCACCGTGCCGGCGGCGGTGAGGCGCAGGCCGCGACCGTCGCGGGCCACCAGCCGCACCCCCAGCTCCTTCTGGAGGGAGGCGATCTGCGAGGAGACGGCGGGCTGGGTGACGAAGAGCCGCGCCGCCGCCTCACGCACCGAGCCGGTCTCGGCGACCTCGAGGAGCGAGCGGAGCTGGCCCAGTGTCATAAGCTGAAGGTAATGGATCGCAACGAAAAAAACAATTGACGCTGCAGGGTTCGCTGGCGCATCCTGTCCTCGCGAGGTGTCCCGCGGGTGGATGCCGGCGACGGCGTCGAACCCATCGAGCCCCAGGAGGCGACATGACCACTCTGGACACGAGCGAGACCAAGACCACGAAGAAGACGGAGGAGAAGCGCTCCCGCTGGTCCTCCGGGGTCATCCCCTACAAAACCATGGGGTACTGGGAGCCGGACTACGAGCCGAAGGCCTCCGACATCCTCTGCGCCTTCCGGATCACCCCGCAGGCGGGCGTCGACCCCGAGGAGGCGGCTGCGGCGGTCGCCGGCGAATCCTCGACGGCGACCTGGACGGTGGTCTGGACCGACCGGCTCACCGCTCACAGCCACTATCAGGCGAAGGCCTACCGCTGCGAGGCGATCCCGGGGTCCGACAACCAGTACATGGCGTTCATCGCGTACGACATGGACCTCTTCGAGGAGGGGTCGATCGCCAACCTCACCTCCTCGATCATCGGCAACGTCTTCGGCTTCAAGGCGCTCAAGGCGCTGCGGCTCGAGGACATGCGGATCCCCCCGCACTACGTGAAGACCTTCCAGGGGCCGCCCCACGGCATCGTGATGGAGCGCGAGTACATCAACAAGTACGGCCGCCCGCTGCTCGGCGCCACCACCAAGCCCAAGCTGGGCCTGTCGGCGCGCAACTACGGGCGGGTGGTCTACGAGGCGCTGCGCGGCGGGCTCGACTTCACCAAGGACGACGAGAACATCAACAGCCAGCCGTTCATGCGCTGGCGCGACCGCTACCTCTCGTCGATGGAGGCGGTGAACAAGGCGCAGGCGGAGACCGGTGAGATCAAGGGGCACTACCTGAACGTCACCGCGGCGACCATGGAGGAGATGTACGAGCGGGCCGAGTTCGCCAAGGAGATCGGCTCGGTCATCATCATGCAGGACCTCACCGTGGGCTACACGGCGATGACCTCGATGTCGAAGTGGGCGCGGAGGAACGGGATGATCCTCCATCTCCACCGCGCCGGCCACGGCACCTACACCCGGCAGAAGAACCACGGGGTGAGCTTCCGGGTGATCAGCAAGTGGGTGCGGCTGCTCGGCGTCGACCACGTCCACGCGGGCACCGTGGTGGGCAAGCTCGAGGGCGACCCGAGCATGATCGCCGGCTACTACGACACCCTGCGCCTGCCCTTCGTCAAGACCAACCTGGCGCGTGGCATCTACTTCGACCAGGACTGGGCGTCGATGCCGGGCGTGATGCCGGTGGCCTCGGGCGGCATCCACGCCGGCCAGGCGCACGAGCTGCTCCACCACCTCGGCGAGGACGTGGTGCTCCAGTTCGGCGGCGGCACCATCGGCCATCCGATGGGCATCGAGGCGGGCGCCACCGCCAACCGGGTGGCCATCGAGCTGATGATCCAGGCGCGGAACGAGGGGAAGGACTACCTCAAGGAGGGTCCCGAGCTGCTGCGCAAGGGCGCGAAGTGGTGCGCCCCGCTGCGCGCCGCCCTCGACGTCTGGGGCGAGATCAGCTTCAACTACGAATCCACCGACACCCCCGACGTGATGCCCACGGCGACCCCGGTCTAGCAGGAGAAGCGAACATGTACGTCACCCAGGGAACCTTCTCCTACCTGCCGCCGCTCACCGACGACCAGATCAAGGCCCAGATCCAGTACTGCCTCGACAACGGCTGGGCGGTCTCCGTCGAGTACACCGACGACCCCCATCCCCGCAACTTCCTGTGGGACATGTGGGGGCTGCCGATGTTCGACATGAAGGACCCGGCGGCGATCCTGCTCGAGATCAACCGCTGCCGCGAGGCCAACCCCAACAAGTACGTCCGGGTGAACGCCTACGACAGCACCCTGGGCCGGCAGACGACCGCGCTCCAGTACATCGTCCAGCGTCCCGAGAACGAGCCCGGCTTCCGCCTCGAGCGGCAGGAGGGGCGTGACCGGCAGATCCGCTACACCCTTCATCCCTACTCGCTCGACCGCCCCGCGGGTGAGCGGTACCAGAAGTAGCCGGGATGGGCGATCAGCCTCCGTCGTTCCAGATGCCTCGTGGCGGCGCGCGGCAGGGACCACCGTCCCTGCCGGCGCCGGACGAGGAGGAGAACGCGCCCCCGCGCCTCGGAGAGGACGACGTGGTCGACCTCGAGGACGAGGTCCGCGGCTCCCAGGTCTTCGACGTGCTCGAGCAGCTCGACCGCGAGCTGGTCGGCCTGGTGCCGGTGAAGACGCGCATCCGCGAGGTGGCCTCGCTGCTGCTCGTCGACCGGCTGCGCCGCGGCTACGGTCTCGATTCCGAGCGGCCCACCCTGCACATGTGCTTCACCGGCAGCCCGGGGACGGGAAAGACCACCATCGCGATGCGCATGGCCGAGGTGCTCCGCCGCCTCGGCTACCTCGCCAAGGGCCACCTGGTGACGGTCACCCGCGACGACCTCGTCGGCCAGTACATCGGCCACACCGCGCCGAAGACCCGCGAGGTGCTGAAGCGGGCGATGGGCGGGGTGCTCTTCATCGACGAGGCCTACTACCTGTACCGGCAGGAGAACGAGCGCGACTACGGGCAGGAGACCATCGAGATCCTCCTGCAGGTGATGGAGAACCAGCGCGACGACATCGTCGTCATCCTCGCCGGCTACAAGGACCGGATGGACACGTTCTTCCAGAGCAACCCCGGGATGAGCTCGCGCATCGCCCACCACATCGACTTCCCCGACTACAGCATCGACGAGCTCGAGGGCATCGCCGACATCATCCTCGCGAAGCAGCGCTACACCCTCAGCGAGGACGGCAAGGCGGCCTTCCACGAGCTGATGGGGCTCCGCATGAAGCAGCCCCGGTTCGCCAACGGGCGCAGCGTGCGCAACGCGCTGGAGCGGGCGCGGCTGCGTCAGGCGAGCCGGCTGGTGGCTGCGGGCGGCAGGGTGAGCCGGGACGACCTGATGCGCATCGAGGGAGAGGACATCCGCAAGAGCCGCCTCTTCGACAACGGCGAGGCCGTCGACGAGGACACCGCCGCCGAGAGGAAGGCCGCCTCGGAGAACGGCCGCCCGCCCTCCTGAGCGCCGCGGTCAGTCAGCGCCGCGAGGGTCGCGAGCTGACCGCCAGGCCCCCGGCGGCCGGGTCGCGGCGCCCGCGGCCGGTGCCGGGCAGGGGCGACCGCCGGAGCCAGCCGCCGGCGCGCCGGCCCAGCAGCTCCCGGCCCACCACCAGCAGGAGCAGCAGCGCGCCCACGGCGAGCTCGAGGTGCTCGGGGCGATAGCCGGCGATGGGGTGGTGGCGCGACATCACCTCGGGCACGGCACCGGCCACGGCGCCCGCGGCGAGCGCGGCGACCACGCGACCGCGGCCGAGCAGCAGCACCAGGCCGACGAGGAGCAGCGAGTTGAGCGGTGAGAAGCGCTCGGGCGTGACCCGGCCGGTGTACACGGCGAGGCTGCAGCCCGCCACGCCGGCGAGAGCCGCGGCGACCAGATGGGCGAGGAAGCGAGTCGCGGTGACGTCGATCCCGCGGATCTCGGCCCGCTCGCGCCACCGTGCCGCCCGCAGCGTGGCGTGGAACCGCGAGTCGCGGAGCACCAGCACGGTGAGGACGCAGGTCACCAGCACCAGCAGCAACGCGTAGTACAGGACCACGTCGGCGTTCACCTCGTAGCCGCCCATGCGCACCGGCCGGGTGAGGGGAGGGGTCAGGCGGCGCGTGCCTCCGACGACGGGGCTGCGGAAGACGGCGGCGTCGAGCGCCCCGGCGAGCGCGAGGCCGAGCACGGCCACCGCCACGCGGCTCCGCTGCATCGCCGAGAGCAGGCCGGCGGCCGCCCCGAGGATGACCGTCAGCGCCAGGGCGTAGGTGACCGCGATGACCAGCGGCTGTCCCTGGTCGCCGGCGAACCAGGCGGTGGCGTAGGCGGCGAGCCCGGTGAGCGCGAGCGGGGCGACGAAGACCTCGCCCGCCCAGCCGTCGACCACCACCACCCCGAGGGCGGTGATGGCGAGGGTGATGCCGAGCGCCGCCGGCAGCATCGATTCGCCCGCGGGGGTGAGGGGCAGGAGCATCGCGCCGAGCAGCCCCACCAGCGCCAGCGTCAGCGTGAGCACCCGCCGGGTGCCGACCGCGGCGACGACCATCACCAGGCCGGCCAGGAAGGTGAGCACCAGGGTGCTCCGGGTGTTCACGCCCCCATGCTACGGGGGAGCGCCGTCATCGTGAGCGACGACTGCCGGCCACGGAGCTGGCCCATGCCGCGACCGCGCCGACCCATCGGTCTTCCTCATGCCCGATGCGAGTTTTGGACCTATATTTATACTCACGATATCATGTTGTATCCTAATCGTCTCGGTATTGAGCTCATGATGGAGACACTCGGATGAAGCGCGCCGTGATGATCCTTGGGACCGCCTGTCTGGTGAGTGGCGCCGGTGCTGCCGTCGCTGCGGCGCCGGCATCCGCCGCATCCCCGGCAGTGGCCTCCGCCCCAGCCGGACTGCTGTGCCTACCGGCGCCGGGTGTCGGTCTGCTGTGCAGCGTGCCGACGCCGATCTAGCCGCAGCCCCGGGCGACGGTGTGGCCCGGAGAAGGAGGCGAGACGCGGGTGGCGCCGGGTCCGGCCCGCCCGCGGTCGTCCTGCTGCAAGCCAGCTCAGCCAAAGCCTAGCCATAGCCAAGCTAGTGCTGGTCCCCCGACGAGTTCGCCGAGGTGGCCACGATGCCGGCCGCCTGGTTCGAGCTGCCGTCCTGCACCGCGCCGACGACCGCGCCGTCGGGGCCGGTGCGGAACAGCCTGACGGTGGCGACCCGGGGGACGTCGAGCGGTGGGCCGCCGCCGAGCTGTTCAGCCGACGCCACGTCCCGGTCGTTGATGTGCAGCAGGTAGACGCGGCCGGAACCCTCGCTCGACGACTCGGAGTGGAGCAGGACGACGGCCATCGTGCCACCGTCCAGGTTCGCCCTCATCCCGCTGGAGGTGCCGTCGCGGTGGGCGCCGCTCGCCGCGCTGTAGCTGGCATTGCTGCGTGATTCCAGGATGGCGAGGTTCGCCATCTGTCCGTCGCCCAGCCGCACGTCGGCGAGGGTGCCGCTCGAGTGCGCCTCGGAGGTGTTGCGGTCGGCGCGATTGTCCATCTGGAAGTAGCCGAGGGCGGCGCTGAGCAAGGAGTTCGGCGGCAGTGAGAATGCGCTGCCGTAGTTGTAGCCGTTGGTCGGGCCCTGCCCCTCGGCGATGGACTCGTCGGCGACCTTCAGCTCGCGCGATTCGGAGGCCGATGAGTTGCTCCCGGCACTCGCGTTCGTGCAGCTGATGCACGTGCCCAGGGGGTCGAGGTTGACCCCGTCACCGCTGCCGAAGCGTGTCTCGGCGGGGGGCGGCGCGCTGCTTCCCTGGCGCGCCGCCGGGCGGGGGTTGAGCTCGCTGGGATTGCGTGCGGCGATGGCGCGTGCCGCCGGTGCCAGCGTCACCGGCGCCACCCTCCAGGGCGCCTTCGGCTGCGTGGTCGCCGCCACCTCCGCCGCTCCGACGGCGGAGCCGGGCGGCGTGCGCGTCGCCGCCGGGGCCGTGGTCAGGCGCGTGCATGCCGCGCAGATCGCCAGCAGCGCAAGCGAAGGGATGACCGCGACCAAACCCCTGGCCATGTGGAGCCCTCCGCCGTGGGACCGATGGGACAGCCTGGCCGGTGACCGCGTGACCTGCACTCCGGTGCAGCTGGCATCAACCGGAGAGATGGCTGCACCGCGAGATTCTGAGGCATGCCTAGGTCGGTGTCACCGTCCAGTCTCCGGCACGCCAGATCCAGCCGTCGCCGAGTGCCCCGCCCTGGCCCTGGCCGCCGAAGAGCAGCACAGTGCCGCTGCCCGGGTCGCCGGCGAGCGCTGGAAAGGCGCGCGCGGGGGGGGAGGTCGCCGGCGTCGCCTGCGACCAGGATGTGCCGTCCCACAGCCATGTGTCCTGATGCGGCTGCCCATCGGCGACGCCACCGAAGAGCACGACCCGGCCGTCGGCCGCGTCCCAGGCCATCGCCGCGCCGCTTCGCGGCGGGGGCGAGGCCGGCGGATGCAGTGGGTGCCAGCTGCCGGACTCCCACGCCCAGGTGTCCCCCAGGTCACCGGTCGCTCCGGCGCCACCGAAGAGGAGGAGCTGGCGCCGGACCGGATCGTAGGCCACCGCCGCCGCGGACCGGGCCGGGGGGGAGGACGACGGTCGGAGCTGAGTCCAGCGGCCCCCGCCGAGGATCCAGGTGTCCGCGGTCCGACCGTCCACGCCGGCGCCTCCGAAGAGCAGCAGCTGCCCCGCGCCGCCGTCGTAGCCCATCGCGACGGCGCTTCGGCGCGACGGGCCCGGGCCGGCGGCGAGGGCGGTCCAGGCGGCTCCGTCCCAGCTCCATGTGTCGCCGAGGGTGCGGGTGCCCGCCTGCTCGCCGCCGAACAGGACCAGGTGACCCGCGCCGTCCTCGGCAAGGCCCCCGAGCCCGCGCGGCGGCGGCACCGGGAAGGCCTCGGACTGCGTCCAGTGTCCCCCCGACCAGGTCCAGCCGTCGTCGAGGTCGCCGACCTGGGTGGCCCCGCCGAAGAGGAGCACCGTCCGGTGGGCGCTGTCGGTGGCCATCGCGCCGTAGAGGCGCGCGGCTGGCCGCGGCAGCATCCGGTGGGGCGTCGGCGTCGGGGCCGGCGGCGTCGAGCGCGGCGTGGCCGTGGGCACGGCCGCGTCCTGCGACGAGCCGCAGGCGCTCAGCAGCGCCGCGGCGGTGAGCAGCACCAGGGTTGCCCGGCTCACCGCTTGTTGTCGATTCCGCTGGTCCAGTACCAGGTGCCGTTCTGGGGGTTGTAGTCCAGGAAGATCTGGAACGACTGGCTCGCAGGTCCGGGGAAGCCCTGGTTGACGACCTGATTGGTGGTCGTGTCCACGAAGTGGTTGTCGGTGGTGTGGTCGGCGAGGGTGAAGACCACCCGCAGCGGTGTGTTCGTGGTGATCTGCAGCGAGTCGAAGACCACGTGGAAGATGTTGCGCAGGTGCTTGGCGTTGAGCTGCTGGATGGCGGCGACGTGACCTCTCAGCTCGACCCCGGCGAGGAAGCTGTCGAGATGGCTGGGGTCGCCGGCGGCGTAGGCCTGGGAGAGGCGCTCGTCGAAGTCGATGATCAGCGCCCGGCAGGCGGCGGCGTCGAGCTGCCCGGGCGGCCGGGTGTTGATGCCGGGGGTCGGTGTGGGGCCGGACGGGGTCGCCGTCGCGGCCGCGCCCGAGGCGGAGGGATGGGGCGACGACGAGGACGACGGCGACGCGGAGGATGCGGCGGTCCCGCCCCCATCGCATGCCGCCAGCAGCGTCGCCACCACCATCAGCCCGCAGGCGGCGCCCACGCCGTGTCTGCGCCGGCTCATCGAGACGAGGCCAGCATGCTCTGCAGGATCGCGGTCGCGGTCTGCAGGGTGGGCGCGGGGCCGAAGACCGACACCGAGTAGAACCGGCTGCCCCTGGCGGCGGCGATCTCGGCACCCCGGGCCCCGTGGATCGGGTATCCGGCGAAGTCCTGGTTCTGGTCGCTGAACGCGACCCGTCGGTCGCCGACCGCGGGCGCGGCGACCTCCTGCTGCTTGGCGTCGAGGCGCAGCTGGCGGAAGGCGGCGACGAATCCCTGGGCGCCGTCGGCGGAGGGGAACTCGATGGCGTCACAGGTGACCAGCAGGTCGTGGTCGGGGGGCTCGGGGCCGGCCGGGCCGGCGGCGGGCGCCGGCGGGGACGTCGAGGCCGAGCCCGCGGGGAGGTCGGTGAAGACCTGGCGCACGCCGCTCTGGAAGTGGAAATAGACGAGCGCCGCCTGGATGTCGCCGTTCGGGCTGTACCGGCCCACCGTGAGTGGCCCCGCATGCGCGGGGTCGGGGACGAAGCCCGTCTCGGGGATCGACCTCAGCGCGCAGGCCTGCAGCGGGGCCGCCGAGGGCGTCGCCTCGGGGGAGGGAGTGACCGCCGCCGGGCTCTCGCCGCAGCCGCCGGCGAGCAGCCCGGCGGCGAGCGCGGCGGCGGCCAGCGGAAGGCCGACTGGGGGGCGGGATGGCATCAACTCTGCACCTGTGCGTAGGGGCTGAGGCGCACGTAGGCGCCGGCCTTGAGGAAGATGCCGGCGTGGCTGGTCGAGGGCGCCGCGCCGAGCTGGGTCAGCGGGTTGATGAACACGGTGGTGAAGAACGCGAGCTGGCCGGCGCCCCCGCCACCGCTGGTCCAGCGGAGCCGGTACGAGGAGCCGAAGCCGAAGTCGCCGAAGCGGGTCCGGAGCATGGTGACCAGGTTCTGCGGCGAGCGGTCGGCGCCGGCGTCGCGCAGCGCATTGTTCATCAGCCAGCCGGCGATGTAGCCGCGCACACCGTCGAAGGAGGGCCGGCGCCCGCCGTACCACTGCTCGAGCCGGGCGGCGTAGGCGACGGCGGCGGTGTCGTTGGGGTCCACCTCGCTGGCGAAGCCGATCCGGCCCTTGAGCACCCACTCCCCTCCGGCGCTGGCCAGCGAGTTCGACATCAGCCCGGAGGCGGCGAGCGCCCCCGACTGCGGCGACCAGGCGGGCGCGAGGTCGCCGAGCGCGTGGATCACCGGCAGCGCCGCCTCGGGCGACGCGAGCAGCATCACCGTTCCGGGGTTCAGCGCCCGGACACGCTCGGCCAGGATGGCGGGCGGCTCGGAGTCGACGGCGAGGCGACGGGTGGGGATGCCGAGGACGTCGAGGCGCGCGGCGACGGCGTCCGCCTCCCGGGTGTCGTGGCCGTCGTGGCCGGTGAGCAGCATCGCGCTGAGAGCGTGCTGCGCGGCCGCCCGGTCGGCCAGCGCGGCCCCCTCACCGGCGGCGCCGAGCCCGGTGGTCCACGCCAGCGGCGGGGAGGCGACCTCCTCGGGGACCCCCAGCACGGGCAGCCCGGCACGCTGTGCGACGCCGACCACCGCCGCCGTGGTCGCGGGGTCGCCGCAGGGCACGGCGAGGGCGGCGACGTGCATCGCACGCAGCCGCTCGACCGCGGCCGCCGCGCCGGACGCACCGGTGTCGGCGGCGATCACGCGCACGGTGTCGCCGCCCACCACCGCGCCCTGGTTGGCCTCGACCGCCGCGGTCTGGAGCCCGACGGTGCGGTCCTGGCAGGCCTGGCCGCCGGGCCCGGAGAGGTCGGCGGCGACGCCCACCAGCACCTGGGCGGGCGCCGCGGCCGGCTGGATGTCGGCGCTCTCGGTGGCGGCGTCCTCCAGGGTCCCGGCCACGCGCGGTCGCACCGCCAGCGTCCAGGTCCCGGGGCTGTCGAGCACGGCGTCGCCGGTGAACCACGGGCTGCCGTGCACCCGGTGCATGCTGACGCGCCGGGTCCCGCCGGGACAGGGACAGGTGGCGGTCACCTCCAGGCCGTCGACCCCGTCGACCGGCACCGGCAGGTCGTTGTCGTCGGTGCGGTCGACCCCGGCGATGATGCGGTTGGCTCCGACGACGCCCGGGGTGACCGTGACCGACAGCAGGTGGCGGCCGTTGGAGGCGGCCAGCAGCGGCGTCCCCCCGGGCCGGGCGTGGAGCTGGGACGGGTAGGGGAAGGAGACCGGGTTGGGGGTCTGCGCGAGCACACCCGCCATGGTGAGCACCGCCACCGCGACCGCGGCCTCCACGGCCCGGACGGCACGGCCGCGGGCGCGCCGGGTGGCGATCACGCCGGCGGCCACCATCACCACCACCAGCGCCACCTTGGCGTCGAGCACCCGGCCGTAGGTCGAGCTCCCCAGCTCGGCGACCGAGCGCAGGTTGACGTGGGCGTTGAACAGGCCCGTGACCACCATCACGGCGGCGCTCGCCGCCACCAGGGGGGTGAGTCGCCGGGCCTCCCGCCGCAGCCGGGCCGCGGCGGGCTCGTCCCCGGCCACCCCGACCGAGGCGGCCACCACCGCGAGGATGGCGCCGACCCAGATGCTGATCGAGAGCAGGTGCACGCCCAGCACCGCCAGCTGCGTGACCCGGTCGGCCTCCGCCAGGGCGTGGCCGGAGAGGGCGAGGGCGCCGAGCAGCAGGCCCGCGACCGCCACCCCATACGCGCCGGTGCGCCGGCTCGGCGGCCGTCCGGAGGCGAGCACGCCGCCGTCGAAGACGGCCGGGGCCAGGGCGAGTGTGAGCAGCAGTCGGAGCAGCACCAGCTTGCCGGTGAGAGAGCTGAGCAGCGCCGACGCCCCGTACTCCGCCACCAGCATGCCGGCGAGGCCGGCGGCCACCGCGACCTGCACGGCCCACAGGGCCGCCCGCAGCCGTGCCAGCCGCCGGCCCGCCGCTCCCCGGAGGGCGGGGTCGTGGGGCAGGATCACGAACCCGAGCACGAGCAGGCCGCAGAGCAGCACGGTCAGCACCGTCAGCAGGGCGCGGCCCACCAGCTCCGGGGGGCTCACGTCGCTGGCGGTGTCGTAGCCGGGCGTGCCGGCCGCCGCGGGGAGCGCGGCGGGGTTGCTCGAGGCCTGCTGCACGTTGAAGGGGAAGTCGCCGACCACGCGGTGCCCGTCCTCGCCGACCACCGTCCAGCGCACCACCCAGGTGCCGGCCTGCAGTGCCGGGGGCGTCGCCGTCAGCCTCGTCCCCGAGGCGCTGGTCGCCACGGAGCGCTCGCTCCCGTCCGGCGCCACCAGCACCACCGAGCAGTAGGGGGTGTCGAGGCCCTCCGTGTAGAAGATCGTGATCTGCCCGGGCGACGCCCGCACCGTGGCCCCGGCGGCGGGCTCGGCGCTCACCAGGTAGGGATGGGCGGCGGCCCCGGTGGGCAGCAGCGCCCCGGCCACGCCGGCGAGGGCGGCGAGCAGCCGGACCCATCGCGATGGGACGGGCGCGTGGCGGT
>JAQBPH010000174.1:0-3185 GCA_028287625.1 Chloroflexota bacterium
GCGGCCGGCGAGCCCTTCATTGTCGGGAGCAGGAGCGTCCCGGCGAGGGTGCCAGCGACGGTGAGAAAGCTGCGCCTATCCACATCGACGCCAGAGTAATCGCGTCGTACGCGAGCCTGCAAGCTGAGGGCGGAGCGTACGTGCGGTGACGTATACGGATTGTGCGAGGCGAGTTTGCGTTTCTGTCCACAGCGGCCAATCAACGCAAGATGGTCAGACAGAGCAGGTTGGCCACCGCCCTATGGGCGTGCCGATCTGGCAGGCTGGTGGTAGCTGGTGGGCGCCTCCCCGCGGGCGGCTGCCCTCCCCGCAGACGGACGACAGTCGCGCGCGGGCTGTACGTGGGATACCCCGCTTGAGGAAATGATCGAGATGCGCATTCCCGGCGCGGTTACCGACCCCTCCAGCGTCACCGAGTCGAGCGTCACCGTCACCGCCGCCGACGGCCACGGCGTGCCCGTCCACGTCGCCCGGCCGGCGAACCCCACCGGTGCCGTTCCCGGCCTGGTGGTGATCCACGAGGCCTACGGCGTCAACGACCACATCCGCGACGTCACCCGGCGCTTCGCCGCCCAGGGGTACCTCGCCGCGGCGCCCGACCTCTTCCAGCGCGTCGGGGGCGCCCCGGAGCCGGGTGGGGAGATCGCCGCCGTGATGGCGAAGATCGGGGCCATGTCCGACGTCGACGCGATCGCGGACCTCCGCGCCACCGTCGACTGGCTGCGTGCGCAGCCCGACTGCAGCGGACGCATCGGCTGCATCGGCTTCTGCATGGGCGGAAGGCTCTCGCTCCTGCTCGCCGCCCACGAGGGCGTCCTCGACCGCGCCATCGACTGCTGGGGAGGACGCATCACCCGGCGCACCGCCCCGCCCGACGAGCGCCGCCCCGAGGTGGTGGTCGAGAGGGTCGACCGGCTCGCCTGCCCGCTGCTCGGCGTCTTCGGGGCCGACGACCAGAACCCCAATGCGGACGACATCGCCGAGCTGCGCGCCGCCCTCGAGGCGACCGGCAGGGAGCACCGCGTCCTCGTCTACGAGGGGGCGGGCCACGCCTTCTTCGCCGACTACCGCCCCACCTGGCGCGAGGAGCCGGCCCACGCGGCGTGGGCCGAGTTCCTGCGCTTCCTGGAGCCGCTGACGACCTCTTAGGCGGTGAGCACCGTCTGGAGCTTCATGGCGAGGCCCATGTCGCCCTTGATCTTGATCTTCCCGCTCATGAAGGCCATGGTCGGGTCGAGCTTGCCCTCGCGCAGGGCGACGAAGTCGGTGGCCGCCATCGAGATGGTGATGTTGGGGTTCTCGGGCGCACCGGCGCCGGCCTCGGCGGTGCCGTCCTTGAGGATGATGTGGTACTGGCCGCCGTCGTCGCCGCCCAGGTCGAACTGGTAGACGGCGTTCATGTTGGCGGTCTTGGACGGGTTCGCCTGCAGACCGTTGTTGATCTCGGTGAAGACGTCGGCCGGGGTGGTCACCAGCACGTTCCTCCGCTGCGGGCGGGTCGCGCCCGTGGTTCCGCTGTGGGCGACTACTCTACAGAACGAGTCGTACCGGACGGCGCGGACCGGTCATCCGACCGGTCGGTCGACACGCAGGACCAGCTTGCCGACGTTCTCGCCCGCCTCCATGGCGCGGTGGGCGGCGGGGGCCTCGGCGAGGGGGAGGACGCGGTCGACCACCGGCCGCAGCGAGCCGTCCTCGAACCCCGGCAGCGCGTCCTCGACGAAGCGGCGGACGATCTCCGCCTTCTGCTCGACGCTCCGCCCCCGCAGGGTGGTCGCCATCACCGTGAGCCGGCGCCGGAGCAGCTGGTTGAGGTCGATCTCCGCGGTGGTGCCGCCCTGCATGCCGATGATCACCAGCCGGCCGTCGGGGGCGAGCGCGTCGAGGTTGCGTGCCAGGTAGGAGGCGCCCATCACGTCGAGGATCAGGTCGGCGCCGCGACCGCCGGTGAGCTCGCGCACCCGCGACGGGAAGTCCTCCTCGCGGTGGTTGATGCCGGCGTCGGCGCCGAGCCCGCGGCTGAACTCGAGCTTCTGGGGCGAGCCCGCGGTCACCAGCACCCGGGCGCCGGCGCGGCAGGCGAGCTGGATCGCGGCGGTGCCCACCCCGCCGCCGCCGCCGTGGATGAGCACGGTCTCGCCCGCGGCCAGCCGCCCGCGCGTGACGAGGTTGTCGTGGGCGGTGAGGAAGACCTCGGGGATGGCCGCCGCGTCGGTCCAGGAGAGGGCGGCGGGGATGGGCATCAGCTGGCCCGCCGGCACCGCCACCTGCTCGGCGTAGCCGCCGCCGGAGAGCAGGGCCATGACCCGGTCGCCGGGACGCCAGCCCTCGACCCCCTCGCCGAGCGCCTCGACCTCGCCGGCGACCTCCATGCCGATGATCTCCGAGGCCCCGGGGGGCGGCGGGTAGAGGCCGCGCCGCTGGAGGGTGTCGGCGCGGTTGACCGCGGTGGCATGGGCCCGGACCAGCACCTCGCCGGGCCCGGGCGTGGGATCGGGGACCTCGGCGAGGTGCATGACCTCGGGGTCGCCCGGCGTCTCGACGACGATCGCCTTCACGGCCGCTCATGATGGCGCGCCGGTGCCGCCGCGTGCGACCGCCGCCTCGGTGGCGCGGAACCAGTCCTCGAGCTCGCGGTGCAGCCGCTCGGCGGTGGCCACGTCGACGAGCTCGAAGCGCAGCCGGGCACCGGGGCGCAGCCGCCCGAGCGCGCCCAGGTCGGCGCTCGCGACGGTGGCGATCTTCGGGTAGCCGCCGGTGGTGCCGCCGTCGGCGAGCAGCACGATCGGCCGGCGGCTGCCGGGCACCTGGATCGAGCCCGGCAGGCAGGCGTCGGACACGATCTCCGCCGCCCCGCGGTGCTCGAGCTCGGGACCGTCGAGGCGCAGGCCGGCGCGGTCGGAGGACGGGGTCACCGTCCACTCGGCACCGGCGAGGCGCTCGAGGGCGGCGGCGGTGAAGTGGCCGTCCTGGGGGCCGGGGACGGCGCGGACCGCCCCCTCCCGCACCCACCACGGCGGCGGATCCAGGCGCATCTCGGCGCCCCCCGCGGGCCGGCCGGAGACCAGCGGGAGGAGGTCGCCGGCGCGCAGCGCGCGTCCCTCCAGGCCGCCCCAGCCGCCGCGGAGGTCGGTCGCGGCCGAGCCCAGCACCGGCGCCACGGCGATGCCGCCGGCGACCGCGAG
>JAQBPH010000176.1:0-3366 GCA_028287625.1 Chloroflexota bacterium
GGCGATCGCCCCGGGCCGCCGGGGTGGCAGCCCATCCAGCGAAGTCCGGTGTGAATCCGGCACTGTCCCGCAACGGTGAAGCCCCCTCCGGGGGATGAGTCCGGTCGCCTGGCTGGCCTGCCGACGAACACGAGTCCTCGGTTGAAGGGCGGTTCGGTCGATGACAGGCCCCGTGCTCAGGTCAGGGTCCAGGTCAGCAGGGCCCGGGTCCCGCTGGCACAAGATCCGCACCGGACTGACCGCCCGCGAGCAGGGCCGGCTGGCGGCCATGTTCGTGTTCATCCTGGCCGTCAACGCGGCCGGCTGGGGCATCTACGTGCTGTGCGTGATGCCGCACCACTTCCGCTACCAGGGGGTCGGCGGCAGCCGGGGGCTGGGCGTCGGACTCGGGGTGGCCGTCACGGCGTGGTTCCTGGGCTTCCGGCACGCCTTCGACGCCGACCACATCTCCTGCATCGACAACACCACCCGCAAGCTGATGGCCGACGGGCGCCGTCCCATGGGGGTGGGCTTCAGCTTCGCGCTCGGTCACTCGTCGGTGGTGCTGGTGCTCGCCGTCGGGCTGGGGGTCGCGGCCCGGCAGGTGGCCTCGCACCTCGCGGACGGCGACGGGCTGCGCAACACCGGCGGACTGATCGGCACCCTGGTCTCGGCGAGCTTCCTGCTCCTCATTGCCCTGCTGAACCTGACCATCCTGCTCGGCATCCTCGGCGTCTTCCGCGAGATGCGCGAGGGGCGGTACGACGAGCGCCAGCTCGAGGAGCAGCTGCAGAGGCGCGGGCTGATGAACCGCGTGCTCGGACCGCTGGCACGGTCGGTGCGGTCGAGCTGGCAGATGGTCCCGATCGGCTTCATCTTCGGGCTCGGCTTCGACACCGCCAGCGAGGTCGCGCTCTTCGCCATCGCCGCGGGGGCGGCCACCCACGGCCTGCCGCTGTACGCGATCATGACCTTCCCGGCCATCTTCGCCGCGGGGATGACGCTGATGGACACCGCCGACGGCGTCGTCATGACCCAGGCGTACGGCTGGGCGTTCAGCAGCCCGGTGCGCAAGGTCTACTACAACATCACCATCACCGGGCTGTCGGTCGCCGTCGCCTTCCTCATCGGCGGCCTGGAGCTGCTCGGCGTGCTCGCCGTCAAGCTCGACCTCGACGGCGGGTTCTGGCGCCTGGTCCGCACCGTCGACGGCTCGAGCGTGTTCGGCGTGCTCGGCTACGGCATCGCCGCGCTGTTCGTGCTCACCTGGGCGGGTGCGGTCGCGTACTGGCGCCTCGCCCGGGTCGAGGAGCGCTGGGCCCTGGGCGCCGGCTCGCCACCGCCGGCTCCGGGCTGAGCGGCCAGGTCACACCGCGGTGGCCGTCCCCTGCAGCAGCGGCGACAGCTGGGTCTCCCAGAAGCGCAGGAAGCCCTCCTGCTCCGGGCCCGCCTGCACCACGGCGATGTCGGTGAAGCCGGCCTCCGCGAACGCGCGGATCGCCTCGGCGTGGACGTGCGGGTCGGGGCCGCAGGGCACCAGCTCGGTGATGTCCTCGTCCTTCACGATGCGGGTCGCGGCCTCGAAGTTCACCGGGTTGGGCAGCTCGGCCATCACCTTCCACCCGGGGACCGCGTAGCGCCACATCTCCCGGGCGGTGCGCACCGCCTCCTGACGGTCGGCCGCCCAGCAGACCGCGATCTGGCCGTAGGTGCGCCCGCCCTCGCCGCCGGCGCGCCGGAAGCCCTCCACCAGGTCGCTGCGGGGCTCGACGGCGATCAGGGCGTCGCCGAGCTCACCGGCGAGGCGGGCGGCGTGGGGGCCGCCGGCGGCGACGGCGATCGGCGGTGGCTGGTCGGGGAGGGTGTAGAGGCGGGCGTCCTCGAGGCTGAGGTGGCGGCCGCGATACGACTGGAAGCCGCCCTGCCAGAGCCGCCGGATGATCTCGATCGCCTCGGTGAGCATCTCCTGGCGGACGTCGTCCGGCGGCCAGCCGCGGGCGACGACATGCTCGTTGAGCCGCTCGCCGGCCCCGATGCCGAGGGTGAAGCGGCCCCCGCTCATCAGCTGGACGGTGGCAGCGGCCTGGGCCACGACCGCGGGGTGGTAGCGCATCGTCGGGCAGGTCACCCCGGTGATCAGCTCGATGCGGTCGGTCGTCTCCGCGAGCGCCCCCAGCACGCTCCAGGTGAACGGGGACTGCCCCTGGCTCTCCAGCCACGGATGGAAGTGGTCGGAGATCATCGCGAAGTCGAATCCGGTCGCCTCGGCGCGGCGGCAGTTGTCGATGAGCTGCCGTGGAGTCGACTGCTCGCAGATCATCGAGTATCCGAATCGCATGCGGACGAGTCTGACAGCCGGTACCGGACGGTGCTCAGCGCTTGAACACCTTGTCGAGAACCAGGATGCTGGCCTCGAAGAGGGCGATGAGCGGGACCAGCAGCGCGGTCGGCGTGAAGGGGTCGGCCCCAGGCGTGACCACCAGCGACACGAAGACGATCCCCACCCAGATGGCCTTGCGCTGCCGGCGCAGCCGGGCCGACGACACGATGCCGAGCAGGCCGAGCAGCACCACCGCGACGGGCAGCTCGAAGGTCACCCCGAAGATGACGATCAGCAGGGTGAAGAAGGAGAGGTAGGCGTTGAGGTCGGGGAGGAACTCGGCGTTGCCGCCGAGGAAGTTGGCGAGGAAGCTGAGCCCCACCGGCATGACCAGGTAGGCGAAGGTGCCGCCGATGGCGAAGAGCAGGAGTGCGGATGCGAGGAACGGGCCCGCGAAGCGGCGCTCCGAGCGCTTCAGGCCCGGTGCGACGAAGCCCCAGAGCTGCCAGAGGATCACCGGCAGCGCGCCGATGATGCCGCAGATCGACGCCACCTTCAGCGGGATGCTGATGCCCTCGGTGGGGCTGGTGACGATCGGCGCGCCGACGATGTGGTGCCCGTGCGCGAGCACGCTGATCAGCGGACGCTCGAGCAGTCCGATGATCGCGCCGTTGAACACGAAGGCCAGCAGCGTGCAGCCGATCCACGCCGTCCCGCTGATGATCAGGACCCGCCGGAGCTCCTCGAGGTGCTCGATCACCGTCATGCGGCGGTCGGAGGGGAGGACGTTCTGCACGGCTGCCGGCCTCCGGTCTCAGGCCGCGGGGCGGGTGTCGCGGGACGCGGCGACGGGGTCCGCGCCGCTCGCCGGCACCACGACGGGCGCGGGCACGGGCGCGGGATCGGGGTTCATGACGCTGCTGCGCAGGTCGCTCGTGTGATGCTTGAACTCACGGATGGCCTTGCCCATCCCGGAGCCGAGCTCGGGCAGCTTGCCCGGTCCGAAGATGATCACGGCGACCACCAGGAGGATGATCAGCAGGGGAAGGTGACCGGTGCCGAAGGGC
>JAQBPH010000189.1:0-5116 GCA_028287625.1 Chloroflexota bacterium
ACCGTCGAGGGCGGCGACCACCGGCAGGTTGCCGTGGACCAGCCCGGCGAGCATCTGGCCGGCGGCGGACAGCCCCTCGTGGAGCGGGTGGGGCGGGGTGCAGCCACAGCGGAAGAAGGCCACCAGCTCGGTGATGTTGCCGGGGTGGCCGGTGACCTGGTCGAGCAGCGGCGGCACCCACATCAGCACCGCGGTGGCCAGCCCCGCCACCGCCAGCGCGCGGGCCCGCCCCGAGGCGGGGAGGTGCCGCCAGGGCAGCCCGGTGCGTGCCAGGTACGCGACCAGCGCCACCGCGATCACCGCGAGCACCACCGGGGCGGTGCCGACGTGGGTCTGCACCAGGAAGGAGCCGACCACCAGGGCGCCGCAGAGGGCGCTCAGCGAGCCGGCGGCGCCCAGGGCGGCGAGCACCAGCAGCAGGGCCATGGGCAGCATCGTGGCGAGCGGGTTCCAGGCGAAGCGGACCAGCTGGGGCCCGAGCGCCCGGAGGTAGAGGAGCAGCGCCAGGGCGGCGGCGAGGGCGAGGGCGGCACCCCCGTGGCGCCGCACCGCCAGCACGATCCACACCGCCGCACCCGCCTGGAGCAGGAGGGTTCCCAGGTACATCGCGTAGGTGGCCTGGCCGGCGAGCAGGTAGGGGACGGCGAGCAGGTAGAACCAGCTGGGGCCGGGGTGGTGCCAGCCGAAGCGCGAGTAGGGCCCGACCAGCTGGGCGTGGTGCACCGCGCGCATCAGCGCCAGCTCGGCGAGCCCGCGGTCGTCGCCCACCACCACGTCGGGGTGGGCGGCGGCGAGGGCGGCGGCGGCGAGGACGCAGGGCAGCGCCACCGCGGCGACGGCCAGCAGCACCCCGACGCGGGGGAGGAGGGCGCCGGCTCGGTCGGCGCCGCGAGCGGGGCTGGCGACCGGCGCGGCGGCGCCGACCGCGGTCACGCGGCCGCGAGCTCCCTGCGGGCGGCGAGGAGGGCGACGAGGGTGGGCGTCGCCGAGCAGAGCACCACGGCGAGGCCGCGCCGGCTCAGGCCCCCGGAGCGGTACATGGCGGTGGTGAGGGCCAGGTCGCCCGCCTGCATGACCGCGAGCACGTCGAGCCAGCGCACGTCGACCCGCGGCTCGCCGGCGACGCGGAGCAGCCCGGCGCAGAGCACCAGGTCGCGGCAGCCGAAGAGCCGGGCCATGAACGCGACCCCGCGCCCCTCGGCCTCGAGCCCGACGGCGCTCAGCCCCAGCCGCGGGATCGCCAGGCTGCCGGCGCCGACCACCATCCCCGCCGCTCCGACGAGGCGGACCACGGCGCGCGCCCGGCCGGGATCGAGCCGTGGCAGCCGAGGCACCCGTGGCACCCTACGAGCTCTCCTTGCGGGTGGAGCGGTCTCGCTCCTCGGCCGCCGCAGCCTCCTCCCGCTGCTTCTCGCGCTCCCGCGCCGCCCGCCCGGCCTTGGCCTCCTCGTCGATGCTCTCCAGGCAGACGAAGGCGACCACCTCCTTGGTGTCGGAGGCGCGGTCGAAGCGGATGATGGCGGTCTGGCTGAGCACCGTCTCCACGCGGCCCTCGGAGCCCACCGGGTAGTCGCCGATGGGGGTGCCGGTGCGCGGCCGGGTGTTCTGGATCAGCCGCACCCGCTCACCGACGTTGAAGGGCGGCTCCGGCTCCTCCTTGGCGCTCGGCGGACGTCCCGGCGAGGGCCGGGCGGCGGGCCTGGCGGGGGCGGGCTTGGCGACCACGGCGACGACGTCGTCCTCGTCGATGTCATCGTGGTCGTCGTCGTCGTCGGCGACCACGACGACGGCGTCGTCCTCGTCCACGGCGTCGTCATCGACCGCGGCGACCTCGATGTCGGGGTCGTCGATCTCGGGCTCCGCCGCCTCGGCGTCGTCCTCCGTCGCCCCGGTGCGAGGCGCCTGGGCGTCGTCGCCGGGCTTGTTGGAAGCGCTCGTGGCTGGCTTGCGGCGTGTTGGCATGAGCAGGCTGTGGGCTCGCGAGATGGAGTGGCGCCGGTGCGGCGGGCTGGGGAAGGATCGGAGTGCCGGAGCATACGGGATGAGGGACCCAGCACGGCCGTTCGCGACCATCCCTCCACCGCCTCGCCTCTAGAATCCCACCGATGATCGCCCGCCGGTGGCCCGCGTCGCTCTCCCCGGGGGCACAGCGCCGCCTTCTCGAGATCCTCCCCGGCGCGCTCACCTGGCTGGTGCTGCTGGCGCCCGTCGCCGCCGCCTTCGCGATCCGGCTCAACGACCCCACCAGGCTCTGGGTGCTCGGCGTCGGCGCCATCCTGCTCGACTGCTACTGGTTCGTGCGCACCACCCTCACGGTGCGGTCGGTGCGCCGCTCGCTGCGCCGCATCGAGGCGACCGAGGCCACCGACTGGTGGGCGCACTGCCTGGAGATGGAGGTCGCGGAGGGTGCGCCCCATCCCACCGAGGTGGTGCACTGCGCGCTCATCCCGACCTACACCGAGAGCTACCACGTGCTGCGCGGCACCGTCGCCGCCCTCGCCGCGCAGAACCTCCCCGACAGGCAGCGGGTGGTGGCGATCATCACCCGGGTGACCGACGTGGGCGGCTGGGAGAACGTCGCCCGGCTGCGCGAGGAGTTCGGCGACCGATTCCTCGCGTTCCTGCACATCAAGGACCCGCTCCTCCCCGGCATCGTGGTCGGCAAGTCGGCGGCGATGGCCTACGGCGGCCCGGAGCTGCGCCGGGCCTGCGACGAGCTGGGCCTCGACCCGGAGCGCACCCTGGTCACCGACCTCGACTCCGACTTCCGCCTCCACCCCCAGTACTGGGCGTACATCACCGCGGAGTTCTGCGCCGCGCCCGACCGCCTCACCTCGATCTGGCAGCCGGTGCCGCTCTTCACCAACAACCTCTGGAAGGTGCCCGCGGCGGTGCGGGTGATGGCCACCGCCGCGACCCAGTGGCAGATGTTCCTCCACGACAATCCCCACCGGCTGGTGATGTTCTCCTCCTACACCATGCCGATGCGGCTGCTCAGCGAGGTCGGCTACTGGGACAGCGACGTCATCCCCGAGGACTCGCGCTTCTTCTGGAAGTGCTTCTTCCGCTACGGCGAGCGGCTGCACGTGCGCCCCGCCTTCCTCACCGTCTGCGGCGACGCCCCACGGTCGCGCGACTATGCCAGCACCCACGTCTCCCAGTACAACCAGATCAAGCGCTGGGCCTGGGGGGTCACCGACATCGCCTACGTGACCACCCGCATGCTCGACCACCGGGAGATCCCGTGGCGGCTGCGCGCCCGCCGCCTCGCCTACCTGGTGTTCAACCACCTGACCTGGACCACGCTGCCGGTGCTGCTCTTCTTCGGCGGCCTGCTGCCCGCCTTCATCGACCTCGACTACAGCCTCAGCACCGCGGCGCAGTGGATCAGCTACGCCACCGCCGGCATCCTCACCCTGACCCTGCTGAACACCCTGGTGCTCATCCACACCGACCGGCAGATGTGCGTCAAGCCGCCGGAGTGGCGGTGGTGGCGCCGGCTGTACGCCGACCTGCAGCTCTTCCTCTACCCGCCGGTCGGCCTGGCGCTCAGCGTGCTGCCCGCGCTCGAGGCCCAGACCCGGCTGATGTTCGGCGCCTACATCGAGTACGTGGTCGCCGAGAAGGGCTGATCGAACGGGTCGGCTCAGCCGGGCATGGTCTCGCCCCCCACCGGCGCCAGGATCTCGCCGCTGTAGAAGCCGGAGTAGCGCTCCGAGGCGAGGAACACGTACGAGGGGGCGATGTTGTCGGGGTGCGCCGCCTCCTTCATCGGCACCTGCTCGCCGAATCCCGCGACCTTCTCCTCGGGCATCGTGGAGGGGATGAGCGGCGTCCACACCGGGCCCGGGGCCACCGCGTTGACCCGGATGCGGCGGTCGACCAGCGTCTGGGCGAGCGAGTAGGTGAGCGCGTTCACCGCGCCCTTGGTGGCGGCGTAGTCGATGAGGCTGCGGTTGCCGCGGAGGCCGTTGATCGAGCTGGTGTTGATGATCGCCGCGCCCCGGGGCAGGTGGGGCAGGGCCTCGCGGGTCATCCAGAAGTAGCTGTAGACGTTGGTCCGGAAGGTCCGGTCCCACTGCTCGGTGGTGATCTCCTCCAGCGACTGCTTGGGCGCCTGGTAGGCGATGTTGTTGACCAGGACGTCGAGATGGCCGAGCCCCTCGACGGTGCGCCGCACCGCGTCCCGGCACGCGGGCTCGGTGCTGAGGTCTCCACGGATGAGCAGCGCCCGCCGCCCCGCCGCCTCGATCAGCCGCCGGGTGTGCTCGGCGTCGTCGTCCTCGCAGAGGTAGGCGATGGCGACGTCGGCGCCCTCCTTGGCGAAGGCCACCGAGACGGCGCGGCCGATGCCGGAGTCGCCGCCGGTGACCAGCGCCGCCCGGCCCTCGAGCTGGCCGGTGCCGCGGTAGTCGGCCATCTCGTCGCGGGGGTGCGGCTGCATCGGCGCGGTGCGCCCCGGGTACTCCTGCTGCTGCGGGGGGATGCCGGTCTCGTGGTCGGTGCCCATGGCTGGTCTCCGTGGGGTGTGGCCCCGGCGCCCCTTCCGCCGGGAGTACATGCTGATATTGTAGCTATCACGTAAGCTGACCCATGCGTTTCTGGGAGGTTCACCCTGTATGGATGCCATCGAGCTGCTCACCCGCGACCACCGTGCCGTCGAGGAGCTCTTCAGCCAGTTCGACGGCGGTGACGACGAGGCGAAGAGGTCGGCGGCGGAGGGGGTCATCCGCGAGCTCTCGATCCACGCCGCGATCGAGGAGGAGTTCTTCTACCCGATGGTGAAGAAGGAGGTCCCCGAGGCCGCCGGCATGGTCGATCACGGGCTCGAGGAGCACCAGGAGGCGAAGCAGGTCCTCGCCAAGCTCGACGAGACCATCGACAAGTCCCACACCAAGGCCTATGCCGAGACCATGAAGCGTCTCGAGAAGCTGATCGGGGACCACGTCGAGGAGGAGGAGAACGAGCTCTTCCCCAAGGTGCGCGAGGCGCTCACCAAGACCCGGCTCAACGAGGTCGGCACGCTGATGAACAAGGCCAAGGCCGTGGCGCCGACCCGGCCCCACCCGAACGTTCCCGCCAACCCGGCGGTGCAGGCGGTGGCCGGCAAGGCGGC
>JAQBPH010000230.1:0-5150 GCA_028287625.1 Chloroflexota bacterium
TGAAGATCACCCAGGAGGTCAGGGAGTACGCGCGCACCCACGGGCTCGAGACCGCCGAGGCGCTGGAGGCGGGGATGCGCGAGAAGTCCGACGAGTTCCAGCGCACCGGCGCCGGGGTCTACCGGCCCGGCTGAGGAGCGGGTGGGAAGAACGGTGGCTGTGCGGCATGCTGGCAGTCTGCCCCGAGGGTGCGACGTCGCCGTGGTGGGGGCCGGCATCGCCGGCGGCGCTGTCGCCTGGGGGTGTGCGCGGCGCGGGGCTCGAGTGGTGGTCCTGGAGCGGCGGGTGCCCGCCGCTGGCGCCTCTGGGGCGGCCGCGGGGATGCTCGCACCCTGCAGCGAGGCCCCGGGTCCTGGGCCATTCCTCGACCTCGCGCGGCACAGTCTCGGCCTCTGGCCGGCGCTCACCGCCGCGCTGCTCGAGGAGGGCCGGATCGACTGCGAGCTCGACACCGGCGGCCTCCGGCGGCGGCGTGCGGCTCGCCGACGGCAGAAGCGTCGCCGCCAGCGCAGTGGTGCTCTGTGCCGGAGCCTGGACCGGCGCCATCGCCGCCGCGTTCGGCGCCTCCGCCCTCACCATCGAGCCGGTGCGCGGCCAGCTGCTCGGGCTGCGCGGCCTTGTGCCGGCACCGGCACGGGTGCTCTACGCAGGCCGCCAGAGACCGTCGGGCGGCTCTACCGCCAGGTCCGCCCCAGGGCCGACCTGCTGCAGAGCCTGCGCCTGATCCAGCTCGCCAGGCGGCTCGAACCCCGCAGCCGCACCAAGTCGGGGCTGATGCTCGGGCTCGGCGAGAGCCTCGACGAGGTGCGCGAGCTGCTCACCCTGATGCACGCCCACGACGTCGAGATCGTCACCATCGGGCAGTACCTGCGGCTCGCCCTCGTCAGCCGTGCGTCGCCGCCTGGCGACCACCACGATCGCGTTCACGCGAGCATCGTCCTGTGAGGGCCAAGGGAGGGGTGGAACTCGGGCCAACCAGGCTCAGGCGGTGGGATTCTCAGGGGGGTAGGTTCCTGTCCGAGTGCTAACCTGGGTTAACATTGCCACCAGCGCTGGCACGTGGGCATACGTCAGCGACCGGAGCCAGCGCTAATGGGTGACTTCGAACGGCGACCTCCAGCAGGCCCGTTGTAGATGCGGATCAATCGTATGCATCGCACCTATCCCGACAGGGAAATAATGCCGCCGCGCCAGCGCAGTGGAGGCTACAAAGGCACCCGCACGGCCATCGAGGACTCGTCCAGCGAACCTGCAACATCCATCCCCGATTCTTGTCTCCCTTAAGTAGACCAACCGTCCCCGTGTGGGCGTTGGCGGGGTGGAGGCGAGGAATAGAATGAGCAGGCCACACGACAGGGCTTCGGGCGCGGGAAGTTGCGCCCCCACGGCGGTCGCTCCGGCGGTCGCGAACGGTCGTTCGCAGCCGACGCTCGACAGCCTGATGGAACTGGGCATCGGCGGCGTCACGGTCAAGCCGGGCGACCACATCTGCGCCTTCTATCGAGGCGCCGCGGGTCGCGACGAGATCCTGATCCCGTACTTCGCGAAGGGCCTGGAGGACGGCGACAAGTGCATCTGCATCGTCGACGGTGCGGATCGGCGCGGCGTGATGGACCGCCTCCAAACCGAGATCCTTCGCCGTGGCGGCGCGGTGGACAACCAGCTCGAGGTCCTCGACTTCGGCGAGACCTACCTGCGGGGTGGGCGGTTCTCGCAGGAGGAATGGTTCGATCACCTCGACCAGTCGATGAGCCGCGTGATCCGCGAGGAGGGCTACACGGTGGCCCGCGTGTCGGGCGACGCCGCATTTGCGGTGATAGAGACCTGCCCCGTGGTCGACGAGCTCATGGCCTACGAGGCGAAGGTCAACTGGTTCGCTCCCCGGTATCCGCAGATTCTGCTGTGCCTGTACGACCTCGAGCTCTTCACCGGAGAGCTCGTGATCGACGTTCTGAAAACCCATCCGAAGGTCCTGCTCAACAACATGGTGGTCGAGAATCCCTATTACGTGAAGCCGGAGGAGTTCCTGGCGACGCGCGGATGATCTCGGAGATCATGCCGAAGTCGGCAATAAACGTAGGAAGACGGAGCAACCACGGAGGGGAGTATCACGATGGGTGACCAGGCCAAGGACTACGACGTCGAGGAGGTTCTCCTGGCAGGGGTGGAGCGCGAGTTGGAGGGGCCGCCAGCCATCGAGGGCGGCGGCGAGGACGTGACCGACAAGGAGGACACACGCCGAGGCGAGGATTCCAGCGAGTCGGAGGAGCACCCGGCCAGCCCATCGTCCTGAGCCCGACCCAGGCGCTTCCCCACGACGTCGCGAGGCTCGCCCTCGGGGGACGAATTCCCGCCGACTGTTGGCTCTCTCCGACCATGGTCTCAGCGTCCCGCGATGCTCAACGTGTGATCCACGTCGATTCGAGGGTCTCGCCCGCCCATCGGTGGGTGTCGGCGGCTCACCAGCTGGAGGACGGACATGGATCAACCAGCCCTCCGCCGACACCCCCTCGCCAACCGCGCGTTCACCTCGCGGGCCTCGGGCCGGCTGGCGACGGGCCTCGTTCAGTTTCAATTGATGATACGGGAGTCCCACACGCGCCTGGATCGCTCGGCGGCTGGCCTAAGATTGCGTGTCGACCACATGGCACTGGAGAACTGGCGGGGACGACGATGAGCAGCCTGAGGTCGGAGCAGTCGAGAGGTGGACCGCCACGAGGCCGAGTATTCTGCCGTTTCCTGGCCAAGCGCCCCGCCGGGGGGTGAGGGCCTTGCCGCTCCCCCGCCCGGTACCGGATCCCGTCGACCAGCTCTCGAGCCTTCACGCCGTGCTGGTGCTCTCGATGCTGATGAACGTGAGCGGGGATGAGGAGCAGATCCTCAGCATGGCTGCGACCGCCGTGCCGTCACTGGCCCGCTGCCGTCTCGAGGGGGCCTTCTCCACCGCCACCGGCTGGCAGGACACCACCGAGCTTCTCAGCTCGCCGGCCGTCAGACGCGCTCTCGAGGACCAACTGAAGGAGTCCGGCACCACAGGGACCGAGCTGTCTCTGCATCGTCGGACGTGGGCGGCGGCCTACCCGATTCGCAGTCGCACCGGTGTGCTCGGGTACCTGATCCTCTCTGCCTGCCGCGATGTATCCACGGAGGAGAAGTTCCTCCTCCACGCCCTGACCCAGCAGTGCGGTGTCGCGCTTGCCAACGCGCGCCTCATCAATCGTGAGCGCGCTCTCCTCGCGGACTCCGTTGCGACCAACGCAGCCCTGAAGCTCACGGTCAGCGCGCTCGAACGCAGCATGATCGTCCACAACACCCTGACGAAGGTCGCGGTTGCGGACGGGGGGCTCAGAGGGATTGCTCAGGCTCTCCACGAGCTCACCGGTTTCGCCGTCGCCATCGAGGATCGCTACGGCAATCTCCGGGTCTGGGAGGGTCCCGGTCAGCCAAAGCCCTACCCGAAGGGCTCCCCCCAGAGACGGGAGTGGCTGTTGCGCGAGCTCGCCGGGAAGTCACGCCCCGTCCGCGACCGGGATCGGCTGATGACCCTGGCCAGCCCGCGACAGGACATCGTCGCGGTGCTCTCGCTCGTCAATGTCCCGGAGGAGGTTGATGACATCGTGTTCGTCGCCCTCGAGCACGGGACGACAGTCCTCGCGATGAAGCTGGCTCAGATGCGGGCGATCGCCGAGGTGGAGCTTCGCGTTCGTCGCGATCTGGGTGAGGAACTCCTCGCCGGAACCGATGAGGCGGGTGCGCTCACCCGCGCGACAGCTCTGGGATACGATCTCGAGCGTCCCCATCGTGTCGTGGTGCTGGACGGACACACCAAGAACCACGACGCGGACGTCTTCCTGCACGCGGTGCGCCGCCGAGCGAAGGAACTCGATGTCGGCTCCCTCGTACTCGCCAAGGGCGGTGTCGTCGTGGTCCTCGCGTACGGCAACCCGAGGTGGGACGATCTGCGCCATGCGATTCTGCCGGACCTCGGAGGCGGACCGTGCTGCATCGCGGTCGGCGGCGTGAGCGAACACTGGAGGGATATGGCCCGGTCGTACCGTGAGGCGCTTCTCGTGCTGTCATTGCAGCGTGGAACGCACCTTGCAGGCCCCGTGACAGTGTTCGACGATCTCGGCTTCTACCGCGTTCTCACCTCGGTCGACGACTTCACCGAGCTCGAGCGCTTCATGAAGAGCATGCTGCACACCCTGCTGGATTATGATGCACAGCGCTCGTCCGAGCTCGTCAAGACGCTGGCGCGCTTCCTCGACTCCGGTGGAAACTATGACGTCACCACCAAGTCGCTCTTCATCGGACGCAGCACGCTCAAGTATCGTCTGCAGCGCATCCGAGATCTCTCAGGCCACGATCTCAACGATCCCGACACCCGCCTCAATCTGCACCTCGCCACTCGTGCTTGGCAGATGCTCTATGCGCTCGCTTCGGCGGATGCGACTCTGGACTCCGCGCGGGCCGGTCACCCCAATCTCGGCGAACGCCAGGTCCGCCACGGGTCGGAGCCTCCCATCCCTCCGGATGAGGACACGGCCGACGACGGCCCTGAGTGATCTTGGTACGCCCTCACCCCCGTGCGAACACGGGATCGTGCCAGCACCGGAGCGAACCAGCACCTTGCACGCATTCTCGCAGAGGTGAACCTGATGGCCATGGCGTCAATGAGGCCGAATCGGCAGAGCAGGTCGGCGTCGATGTCGATGCCTCCTGGAGTGCTCGCCGCGTCGTGCATCAGTGTGGAGTACCCGCACTGTTCCACCTGCGCCAGGGCTCCGACTTCGCCCACGGCGACGACGTCCCACCCAGCCGGGCTGGCGTTTGAGATGGCCGCTGATGACCATACCCTTCTCGCGTGGCTTGCAGCCGAGGTACGGCGGGAGGTGCCCACATTGACGGATGCAGAGGTCAAGGATCTCACCATCGCGGTCGTACGGGCCCTGCTGGACAACGGTCTTGTGGAGGCTGGAATCCCGGATGGTTCCGGCTTCCGCCCTGAACATACCACCTCAGAGGAACTTGCCCGCCGCATTGCCGCCCGTTGGCATCTGCCCGCTGCAGACAAGGATGATGTGCAGTACTCGCTGTGGCTGTCAGCCACGTCCTCGGGAGAGGCGTTGGCGAAGGGCGCGGTCGACGGA
>JAQBPH010000287.1:0-2845 GCA_028287625.1 Chloroflexota bacterium
AAGCTGATGGCCGCCCGGCACAGCCCAAGGACGAAACCGTCTGTCCACTGGGCGGCCGATGAGTCGGGGCGCGGCGGACGGCCGCAGGCCTCCGCGCCCCGACCAAGAGCCGGAACCCGCGCGTGCCGGCCGACCCGGCCGACGAAGGACAAACCGGTCCCGAGCGAGGCGAACCTAATACGAGCGGTCGAACCAGTTCTGCATCTGCTGGGCGAGCATCAGGTCGCCGCGCACCTTCAGCTCGCCGCTGAGGAAGGCGGCCGCCGGCTCGAGGGCTCCGGTCACCAGGCGCAGGAACCGGGGAAGCGCCATCTCGGCGGTCACCTGCGCGGCCCGGTCGGTGCCCGGGGCGGCCGCGCAGCTGCCCTCGGCGATGCTCAGCTGCCAGCTCCGCACCGCGCCGTCGCGCAGCCGCAGGTTGTACTGGATCACCGCGGTGCGCCCTGGCGCCCTGAACGAGAGGAAGCGCCGAGCCATCTCCTCGAAGACGTTGGCGAGGGCGGTGTCCACGCCCAGCGCGGTGATGTGGTCCTCGAGGGTGGCATCGTCCATGCCGGCGATGAACGCGGCGACCTCCGCGGGGCTGGGCTGCTCCGGGTCCATCGCGACTACCTCGTGGTGGTGGTGGTGGTGTGGGCGGCGGGGCGGCGGCGGCGGCGCCGCGGCCGGGCCGCCTCCTTCGCGGCGCGGCGGCGCAGCTCGTCGAGGCCGGCGTCGAGGTTGCGGCGCACCACCGGTGCGGCGACCCGGTCGGCGACCCAGCCGAGCAGGCCCGGCGACTGGTAGGCGAAGCGCAGCGTCACCCGGGTGGCGCCGGGGCCGGCGTCGCGCAGCCGCCAGCGGCCGCGCTGGCCGATGCCGAGCACGCTGGTCCAGGCGATCTCGCCGCCCTCGTCCCACTCCACCATCTCGATCAGCCCGCCGACATCGGCCGAGCCCACCCGCATCCGCATCCTGTAGCGCGCGCCGAGCCCCGCCGCCGGCCCCCCGGCGTGGTCGAACCGGGTGAGCCCGTGGATCAGGCCCGTCCAGGAGCCGGGCCGGGCGATGCTCGCCCACACCGCCTCGCGCGGCGCCGCCAGGTCGGCGGTGAGCTCGATGCGCATCAGCCCACCAGGGGAAACCGCCGTTCGGCGGCGAGGTGGCTGAGCGTGTCCTGCATGTCCGCGACCACCGCGTCGTAGACGTCGGCGACATCGGGGTGGGGGCCGAAGCGCTTCTCGAGGTCGATCGGGGGCAGGCACTGGATGGTGATCTTGGCGGGGAGCGGGAGGTGGCTGAGCAGGTCGCCGACGTTGAGCCCCCAGGGCAGCGCCAGCGACAGCGGCAGGGTGGTGAGGCGCAGGGTGCGGTCGAGCCGGAGCAGCCGCGCCAGCCGCTCGCCCCGGCTGAGGAAGAGCGCCGTCTCCTGGCCGCCGATGCTCACCACCGGCACCACCGGCACCCCCTCCTCCAGGGCGAGCCGGAGGAAGCCGCGGCGGCCGCCGAAGTCGATCCGCGCCGACTGCCAGCTGGGCCGCGACACCTCCCAGTCACCGCCGGGGTACACGAGCACCGCGGCACCGCTGCGCAGCGCCCGGCGGGCGTTCTCGGGCGACGCGGCGACGGCGCCGAAGCGGCGGAGCATCCCGCCCAGCACCGGGTAGCTCACCACCAGGTTGTGGGCGAGCTGGTGGAAGCGCCGCTCCACCCCGAAGCGCGCGCAGAAGGCGAGGGTGAGGATCAGGGTGTCCGGGCTGGCGTTGCCGCCGGAGTGGTTGCCCACCAGCAGCACCGGCCCGGTCTCGGGGATGTGCTCGAGCCCGCGCACGTCGGCGCGGTGCCAGATGGTGGCGAGCAGCCAGAGCCCGGGGAGGTTGTCGCGGATGTAGTCGGGGTCGCGGTCGTCGAGGTCGGCGGGGGGCACGGCGCCGCGGACCCGCCCGCCGAGCGCGTCCACCACCCGGCCGGCGAGGCTCGGGCCGGGCAGCGGGTGGGCGCGAGGGATCACCGAAGGAAGGTGGGCCGGACACCGTCGCTGCGCCGCAGCGCCTCGAACCGGCGGCCCACGACCGCCTCGACCAGCAGGGGGAGGTGGCGGGCCACGCTGAGCGACAGCGCGGTGGTGCGGCTGGTGGAGAGCTCGCGGGGGCGGTGGCTGCAGGCCCGCACCAGCGCCGCCGCGGCCTGCTCGACGCTGTCGGCGTTGACCAGGCCCTCCAGGGCGACGCCCTGTGCCGCCGGGCCCTCGTGGATGGCGGTGCGGACGTAGCCCGGGTAGACGGTGGTGACGGTCACCCGGCCACGGTACTCCAGGCGGACCGCGTCCGAGTAGGCGGCGAGCCCGCGCTTGCTCGCCGAGTAGGCGGCGGCGTAGGGCATGGCGACGAACGCCAGCCCGGAGGCGACGTTGACGATGTGGCCGCGGCTGCGGAGCAGGTGCGGCATCGCCGCGGCGGTGGTGATCCAGGCGCCGAGCAGGTTGATCTCCAGGGTGGCGCGGGCCTGGTCGTCGGGGGCGGCGCCGGCGTCCTGGGCGGTGCCGATCCCGGCGTTGTTGACCAGAACGTCGATGCCGCCGAGCCGCCGCGCCGCCTCGTCGACGGCCGTCCGCATCGCCCCGGCGTCGCGCACGTCGGCCGTGATCACCTCGCCGTCGCCGTGCAGGTCGACGCCGCACACCCGCGACCCGCGCGCCCGCAGCGCCGCGGTGGTGGCCGAGCCGATGCCTCCGGCCGCGCCGGTGATCACCACCCGCAGGCCCGAGATGTCGCGCCCCCTCACGACGCCGCCCCGGTGCCGACCAGCCCGCGCCGTGAACGCGGCGCCGCCGGGCGCACCGGCGGTCCGCCCCCGGAGCGGCCGA
>JAQBPH010000298.1:0-4055 GCA_028287625.1 Chloroflexota bacterium
CCAGCGCCGCGGCCGGGGCGAGGCGCTGCACGTCGGTGGGGACGACGAGGTTGAGCAGGTCGGTCACGTAGATTCCCGGCGGCTGCACGCCTCCGTGGACCCGCTGGGCGCCGAGGAACTGGATGGCGACCGCCCAGCCGCCCAGCACGGCGACGACCCCCGCCGCGGCGGCCAGCGCCCTGAGCGCGTGCGGCAGCCGGGCCGCCACCTCCCCGCGGTGGAGCGCCGCCAGCACGGCGACGGCCACGGCGGCGACCAGCGCCTCGGACGCGAGCAGCTCCTCGGAGATGAAGAGCTGGCAGGTGGCGAGGAGGCCGAGCGCGGCGCCGGCCAGCGGCGCGGGGCGGCGCTGGCGCACCAGCACCTCGTCGAGGACGAGCAGGAGCAGCGGCGGGATCCACACCGTGGTGAGGTTGAGGTGGCCCACCGAGTGGGCGAGCATGTACGGCGAGAAGCCGTACAGCAGCCCCCCGAGCACCGCCGGCAGCCGGGTCGCGACGTGGCGGCGGATGACCAGGAAGGCGCACCAGCCGGAGAGCGCCGGCCCCAGGGTCATCATCGCGTTGTAGGCGATCACCGGGCCCGCGACCGCGGTGACCGGCCACGCCAGGAGCGCGGTCAGCGTCTGCGGCGTGTGCCACATGAGGTTGGCGCCGGCCGGGAACCCCATCTGGTGGGTGAGCAGCGGGTTCTGGCCGTGGGCCAGCGCCCACGGTGCCCAGGTGAGATACCAGATCGACGCCTCGCCGTCGCCGTGCCCGCCGACGATGCGGTGTCCGGGATCCCGCCAGGTCTCCCCGAAGAGCAGCAGGGCGAGCCCCGCGTAGCCGGCGAGGACGGCGGCCGCGGCGAGCCCGGAGCGGAGGTCGAGCCGGCGGCGGACTCGGGCCTTGCCCCGGGCCCCGGCGGTCGCCACCGACGTCGTCATCCGCCGGATGATGGCAAGCGGAGGCGGTGGGACGGGGGTCACATGTGCGTCGCACGGGCAGCCCTGGGGTGAAGCTCCCGTAGAATCCGGCCGGGGGGCGCCCAGGTGAGAGCCGGTAGCGGCTCGGGCGTGCCCGGAGGAGCTCAGGTGATCGACGACGCGGTCCTGCGGACCACCCTCGACCGCGCCCTGCGCCGTGGCGGCGACTTCGCCGACGTCTTCGTCGAGCAGCGCCGGAGCACCTCCATTGCCATGGAGGACAGCCGCATCGAGCGGGTCCAGGCCGGGACCGAGCAGGGCGCCGGGATCCGGGTCGTCTGCGGGCTCAGCACCGCCTTCGCCTACACCGACGAGCTCACCGAGGCGGGCCTCCTCCGCGCCGCGGACACCGCCGCCGCCGCCGCCCGCGGAGGCGGCGACGGCGCCTCCATCGACCTGCGCGAGCGCAGGGCCGGCGAGCAGGTCGTGGCCATCCCCCCCGACAGCGTCGACATGGGCCGCAAGGTGGACCTGCTCCGCGCCGCCGACGCCGCCGCCCGCGAGGAGAGCGCCGCGGTCCGCCAGGTCACCGCCACCTACGCCGAGGGGATCCAGTCGATCATCGTCGCCAACAGCGACGGCACCCTCGCCCGCGACCGGCGCACCCGGGTGCGCGCCTTCGTGCAGGCGGTGGCGGCGCGCGGCGGCGAGGTCCAGAGCGGCTACGAGGCCCCCGGCCGCGCCTCCGGCTTCGAGCTCTTCGACCAGCCGGTGCTCACCGACGCCGCCCGCGAGGCGGCGCGCCGCGCCACCCTGCTGCTCGACGCCGAGCCGGCGCCGTCGGGGACGATGACGGTGGTGATCGGCAACGACTTCGGCGGCGTGCTCTTCCACGAGGCCAGCGGCCACGGCCTCGAGGCCGACCACATCGCCAAGCGCGCCTCGGTGTTCTCCGGCCAGATGGGCCAGCTGGTGGCCTCGCCTCTGGTCACCGCGGTGGACGACGGCACCCTCGAGGGCGCCTGGGGCACGCTGCGGGTCGACGACGAGGGCATCCCCACCCAGCGCAACGTGCTCATCGAGGAGGGGGTGCTCACCGGCTACATGTTCGACCGGCTGCGTGCCCGCCAGGACGGCCGCCCCTCCACCGGCAACGGCCGGCGCCAGTCGTACCAGCACATCCCGATGCCGCGGATGACCAACACCTACATCCTCCCCGGCGAGTCGACCGTCGAGGACATGATCGCCTCGACTCCGCACGGCCTCTACGCCAAGCGGCTGGGCTCGGGCCAGGTGAACACGGTCACCGGCGACTTCGTGTTCGCGGTCACCGAGGGCTACCTGATCGAGAACGGGCGGATCACCCGCCCGGTCCGCGGCGCCACCATCATCGGCAACGGCCCGGCGGCGCTGCGCAGGGTCGACATGGTCGCCGACGACTGCGGCCTCGCCCCCGGCACCTGCGGCAAGGAGGGACAGGCGGTGCCGGTCAGCGTCGGCCAGCCCCACCTGCGCATCTCCGAGCTCACCGTGGGCGGCACCCGCGTCGCCGGGGTGCAGATGTGAGCGGCGCTCCCGGGCTGCGCTTCGCCGAGGCCGCGGGGCGGGTCCTCGACGGCGCCGTCAGCGGCGGCGCGGCCGACGCCGAGGCCTACGTGCACCACGGCGCCGAGCTCACCGTGAAGGCGTTCGGCGGTGAGGTGGAGTCGCTCACCTCGGCGGAGTCGCGCGGCATCGGCCTGCGGGTGTTCGGCGACTCGCGGATGGGCTTCGCCTACACCTCCGACCTCTCCGAGGAGGGGCTGCGCCGGCTGATCGACACCGCGCTCAGCGCCTGCCGGGTCAACGAGCCCGACGAGCACGCCGGGCTGCCCGACGCCGTTCCCAACGGCGACCTCGACCTCGTCGCCGCCGACTTCGACGCCCGCTCGGTCGAGGAGCGCGTCGCCATGGCGCTGGAGCTGGAGCGGCTGGCCACCACCGCGGTGCCCGAGGTGAGGCGCGCCAGCGGCGCCGTCTACGCGGACGAGCGCGGCCGCAACGAGCTCTACACCACCCGCGGGGTCGCCGCCGCCTTCGAGGCCACCGTCGCCTACGGCTACGTCGAGACCATCGCCGAGCGCGGCGAGGAGATGCAGGCGGGGATGTCCTTCACCTACGGCCGCTCCGCGAGCGCGCTCGACCTCGCCGCCTGCGGGCGCGAGGCGGCGGAGCGCGCCGCCGGGCTGCTCGGCGCCGACCGGCTCCCCAGCCGCACCGTCCCGGTGATCTTCGAGCCCTGGGCGGCGGCCTCGCTGGTCGGCACCCTGGCCTCCAGCATCTCCGCCGAGGCGGTGCAGAAGGGCCGCTCGCTGCTCGCCGGACGCATCGGCGAGGCGGTGGCGGCCAGCTGCGTCACCCTGGTCGACGACGGCCGGCTGCGCGAGGGCCTCGCCTCCCGCCCCTGGGACGCCGAGGGGGTGCCCACCCAGCGCACCGAGGTGATCGCCGGCGGGGTGCTCCGCTCCTACCTGCACAACAGCTACACGGCGCGCCGGGACGGCAGCGCGCGCTCGACCGGCAACGCCGCCCGCGGCTCCTACCGCAGCACCCCCGAGCTGGGCCCGACCAACCTGGTCCTGCTCCCCGGCACCGCCGGTCCGGACGAGCTCCTGGCGCGCATGGGCGACGGCATCCTGGTCACCGAGGTGCATGGCCTGCACACCGTCAACCCGGTGACCGGCGAGTTCTCGCTCGGCATCGGCGGCTTCGTCGTCGAGGGCGGGGTGCGCGGCGCCCCGATCCGGGAGATGACCGTGGCGGGGACGCTTCTGGACCTTTTGGGGGCGGTCGAGGCGGTCGGCTCGGATCTCCGTTTCACGTTCGGGCCCGGCTTTGTGGGGGCGCCTTCGGTGCTGGTGCGCAGTCTCCCGGTGTCGGGCGCCTAGGGACTTCGCGGCAGTTCTGCCGCCGGTGGGGATGCTCGGCAGTTCTGCCGCCGGTAGAGATTCGCGGGGGGCCGCTCTGCCGCCGGTTGAGGTTCGCGGCAGTTTCTCCACGGTATTTTTACCGGGGGGAGGCTCCGCCTCCCCCCGCTCATGCCAAAGACATCGTGCGCTGGCGCGCCCGATGCCGTGGCATACCCCCCTCCGCGGCCGGACTCCCGGCC
>JAQBPH010000345.1:0-4579 GCA_028287625.1 Chloroflexota bacterium
GCCGTCCGGCAGCGAGAGCAGCTCCGAGACGCCGGAGCGGATCCGTCCCACCACCGAGCGCACCCCCTTCTGGCGGTGGCTGGTGCCGAGGTACTCGGCGGCTGCGTCGGCGAGCGCGCGCACCGCCTCGGGGCGGACCTTGGACGGTCCGCAGCCGAAGCGGCCGTCGGCGGGAAGGAGCTCGGCGGGGATCCGGATGTCGGTGGGAGAGGCGGTGCTCACTGGGTCTCCTCTGGTCGATGGACGCCTACCGCCCGACCGCGGCGGGGGCGTCGCCGGTGACGACAACGTGAATCTCGGCCCAGGCGCGGCGCAATGCCGCCTCGACCACCGCGGGGCGGTCGCCGCGAGCCACGGCGAATCCGAGATAGCGATCACCCTCGGGGAGGGGGACGAGCAGCCCGCCGGCGGGGACCCCGACGGACAGGCTCTCCACCCCGGGGACGGCCCGGGCCCGGTCCAGCCCCTCGACGGCGACCAGCCGGCCGCCGCGCTCGATGGGGAGCATGAGGATGCCCGCCGCGCCCTCCAGCGCCGGGTCGCCCAGGGGCAGGCCCACCGCCTGGCGGAGGATGAGCTCCTCGAGCGATGCGCCGCCGGCGAAGCGCAGCGCCGTCGAGCAGCGGCCGCCGATGGAGCGGGCGGCCACCTCGATCACCACCGGGGCGCCGCCGGCGGGGAGGCGGAGCTCGGCATGGATCGGCCCCTCGGTGAGGCCGAGGGCGGCCACCGCCTCGCCGCAGCGGAGGACCACCGCCTCCAGGTCGGCCGGGGCCAGCCGCGAGGGGGTGACGTAGAGGGTCTCCTCAAAATACGGACCGTCCAGGGGATCGGGCTTGTCGAACACCGCGAGGACGCGCAGCCGCCCGGCGTCGAGCAGGCCCTCGACCGCCACCTCCGGGCCGCCGCAGAAGCGCTCGACGAGCAGCGGCGGCGGTTCCGGGCCGGCGCAGCCTGGCTCCTCGGCGAGCATCCGGGCCACCCGCTCGACCGCGACGGTGACGGACACGGGCCCGTCGGCCCGGATGACCCCGCGGCTGCCGGCGAGGTCGACCGGCTTCACGACGACGGGATACCCGAGCTGCTCGGCCGCCAGGAGCGCCGCCCCGGGAGTGGCCTCGACCGCCCGCCAGGCCGGCTGGGGCACGCCGGCGGCGCCGAGGGCGGCGCGCAGCCGGCGCTTGTCGCGGGTCGCCGCCACCGCATGCGGCGGGCTGTGGCGCAGCCCCAGCCGGGCCGCCACCGCCGCCGCCGCGACCACTGCGCTCTCGTCCACCCCGATGACCGCCGCCAGCGGCTCGGGACCGGCGAGGCCGGCGGCGAGCTCCGCCGCCTGTTCGGGGCGGTCGAGGTCGACCACCAGCTGGCGCCCCGCCATGAGATGGCCGAGCGAGGACCCCTGGTCGGACCCGACCACCACGTCGAGGCCGAGCCGGCCGGCCGCCTCGAGGAACGCGGCGGCGCGGTAGGTCCGGGTGGGCAGGAGGAGCAGCACGCGGATGGCCATCACCCAGATAATGACGGGAGGGGCGTTCGCCCCGACCAGGAGGACACCATGCAGCAGCCACGCATCGGCGCGACCGAGTTCGCGCTCACCCGCATCGAGCAGGTGCGGGCCAACCGGCGGCAGCCCGATGCCGGCGTCCGCGTGGCCATCACCGGCCGCGCCGACGGGGGCTTCGTCTACGACATGCAGCTGGTCCAGGCCGGCAAGGAGCACCCCGGCGACATGGTGGTCGAGGGCCCCGAGGGGCTGACCTTCCACGTGCCGCTGGCGACCGCCGCCTACCTCGACGGGGCCACCCTCGACGCCGACCCCTCGACCGGCGCGCTCACCGTCGACAACCCCAACCCGCTCTGGCTGGAGCCCCTCGCCCAGGACGTGCAGCGGCTCATCGACCTCGAGATCAACCCGGCGGTGGCCCAGCACGGCGGGCACATCGACCTGCTCGACGTCAGCGACGGCGTCGCCTTCGTCCACATGGGCGGCGGCTGCCAGGGCTGCGGCATGGCCTCGGTGACCCTCGCCCAGGGGGTGCGCACCTCCATCCTCGACCGCTTCCCCGAGATCACCGACGTGCGCGACACCACCGACCACGCCCAGGGCGCCAACCCCTACTACCAGGCCTCCAAGAAATAGGCGGGCCGCCCGGGCTGGTCCGCCTATGAGGGTGCTGCTGGTCTCCTGCTACGAGCTCGGGCACCAGCCGCTCCACGTCGCCTCGCCGGCCGGGTTCCTGCGTGCGGCCGGGCACGAGGTGCGCGCCTGTGACCTCGCCGTCGAGCGCCTCGACGAGGCGGCGGTGGACTGGGCGGAGATGGTGGGCATCGCCGTCCCGATGCACACCGCGATGCGGCTGGCGGTCGGGGTGATCGAGCGGGTGCGCCGCCGCCGCGGGGGCTCGGTGGTTCTGGCCGTCTACGGCCTCTACGCGCCGCTCTGCGCGCGGGTGCACGGCGAGGGCGCCGTCGACCACGCCGTCGGCGGCGAGTACGAGGAGGAGCTGGTGCGCATCGCCGGCGGCGAGCCCAGCGGCCGGGGCGTGGTGCTCGACCGGCTCCGCTTCCCCACCCCGGCGCGCGACCTGCTGCCCCCGCTCGACCGCTACGCGCGGCTGATGGCCGGCGGCGAGGAGCGGCTCGCCGCCGCCGTCGACGCCACCCGCGGCTGCGTCCACCGGTGCCGCCACTGCCCCGTCCCGGTGGTGTACGACGGCCGCATCCGGGTGGTCGGGCGGGACGCGCTGCTCGAGGACGTCGCCCAGCTCCACGCCATGGGCGCGCGCCACCTGACCTTCGGCGACCCCGACTTCCTCAACGCGGTGCCGCATGCGCTGGCCACCGCCCGTGCCGTCCACGCCGACTTCCCCGACCTCAGCTTCGACGTCACCGCCAAGGTCGAGCACATCCTCGAGAACCCCGGCATCTGGGCGGAGCTCGCCTCGCTGGGCCTCCTCTTCGTGGTCTCGGCGGTGGAGTCGATGAGCGCCCGGGTGCTCGAGGTGCTCGACAAGGGGCACACCGCGGATGACGCGCGCCGGGCGGTCGCGCTGCTCCGCGCCCACGGCATCGAGATGCGGCCGTCGCTGCTCCCGTTCACCCCCTGGAGCACGCTGCCCGACTATCTCGAGCTGCTCGACTTCGTCTCCGGCTGCGACCTGGTGGAGAACGTCGATCCGGTGCACCTGAGCATCCGGCTGCTGCTCCCCGACGGCTCGCTGCTCCTCGACCACTCAGAGATGCGCCCCCACCTGGAGGGCTACGACCCCGCGAGTTTCAGCCACCTCTGGCGACATCCAGACCCCGACATGGACCGCCTGCAGCGCGACGTCGCCGCCCTGGTCGGCGCCGACGCCGACGCCGGGGTCGCCCCCGCGGACACTCACGCACGGGTGCGCGACCTGGCGGCGGCGGCGGCCGCCGCCGCGGGCCGGGGGTGGAGCGGGGCGGCGCCGCCGGCGGTGGACAGGGGGCGGCCCCGGCTCAGCGAGGCGTGGTTCTGCTGCGCGGAGCCCACCGAGCGCCAGCTCGGCGCCGTCTGAGGCGATCGGCTCGCTTGCCTTCGCGGTGACAGGGGTGCTGCACTAGCTCTCGTGCAGCTCGGGGTCGTCTTCCCGCAGACCGAGATCGGCAACGATCCCGCCGTCATCCGCGCCTACGCCGCCGCCGTCGAGACCGCCGGCTACGGCCACCTCGCCGTCTACGACCACGTCCTCGGCGCCGACCCCGACCGGGCCGGCGGCCTCGCCGGGCCGTACACGTACCGCACCCCCTTCCACGAGGTCTTCGTCCTCCTGGCCCACCTCGCCGCCGTCACCGAGCGGATCGAGCTGGTCACCGAGGTGCTGGTGCTCCCCCAGCGCCAGACCGCCCTGGTGGCGAAGCAGGCCGCCGAGATCGACCTGCTCGCCGGCAGCCGGCTGCGCCTCGGCGTCGGCATCGGCTGGAACGCGGTCGAGTTCGAGGCGCTCGGCGAGGACTTCCGCACCCGCGGGCGACGCGTCGAGGAGCAGATCGAGGTGCTGCGCCTGCTCTGGTCGCAGGACCTGGTCACCTTCCACGGCCGCTTCCACCACATCACCGGTGCGGGCATCAACCCGCGGCCGCCGCGGGGCTCGATCCCGGTGTGGATCGGCGGCTCGGCGGAGGCCGCGGTGCGCCGCGCCGCCCGCCTCGCCGACGGGTTCATGCTCAACGTGCCGGTGAGGTCCGCCGCCGAGCAGATCGAGCTGGTCCGCGGCCTGGTCGCCGGGGCGGGACGCGATCCCGCCGCCTTCGGCATCGGCGGGCGGGTCACACTGCAGGAGGACCCGGAGGAGACGCTCGCCGGGGTGCGCGACTGGGAGCAGCTCGGTGCCACCCATGTCTCGGTCAACACCATGGGCATCGGGCTCGCCCCCGAGGAGCACGCCGAGCGGCTCGCCGGCCTCGCCCGCGCCTGGCAGGGGCATCAGCCCGCCGCGACGGTCTGATCCTCTGAGCGCTAACGCGGTCCTGCCGGAGCGGGGCGCTCCAGGCCATCAGCTCCTTCGTCGCCGACAGCCTTCCCCCTCCTCAGGCACGGGCGGTCACCGCCAGC
>JAQBPH010000357.1:0-2502 GCA_028287625.1 Chloroflexota bacterium
CACGTCGAGGAGGAGGAGAACGAGCTCTTCCCCAAGGTGCGCGAGGCGCTCACCAAGACCCGGCTCAACGAGGTCGGCACGCTGATGAACAAGGCCAAGGCCGTGGCGCCTACCCGGCCCCACCCGAACGTCCCCGCCAACCCGGCGGTGCAGGCGGTGGCCGGCAAGGCGGCGGCGGTGGTCGACCGGATGCGCGACGCGGTCTCGGGGCGCGGCGAGAGCTGACCCCGGGCCGGTGAGGGCCGGGGCGTCGCCGGATCAGCCGCCGGCGACGCCCTGGCTCAGCGCGGCGCGGTGGGCGGCGAGGTCGCTCTCCACCATCCGCGCCACCAGCTCGGGAAAGGTCACCGTCGTGGTCCAGCCGAGCGTCTCGCGCGCCTTGCTGGCGTCGCCGATGAGCAGGTCGACTTCGGCGGGGCGCATGAACCGCTGGTCGGTGACCACGTGGTCGTGCCAGTCCAGCCCCACGTGCGCGAAGGCGAGGGCGCAGAACTCCTCGACGCTGTGGGTCTCGCCGGTGGCGATGACGTAGTCGTCGGGTGCGTCCTGCTGCAGCATCAGGTGCATGGCCCGCACGTAGTCGCCGGCGAAGCCCCAGTCGCGCTGCGAGGTCATGGTGCCCAGCGACAGCTCCCTCTGCAGGCCCAGCTTGATCTTCGCCACCGCATTGGTGATCTTCCGGGTCACGAACTCGAGGCCGCGCCGCTCCGACTCGTGGTTGAAGAGTATCCCGCTGCAGGCGTACATGCCGTAGCTCTCGCGGTAGTTCACGGTGATGTAGTGGCCGTACACCTTGGCCACGCCGTACGGCGAGCGGGGATGGAACGGGGTGGTCTCGGTCTGCGGCGTCTCGCGGACCTTGCCGAACATCTCGCTGCTCGACGCCTGGTAGAAGCGGATGCCGGAGTTCACGGTGCGGATGGCGTCGAGCATGCGCACCACGCCGAGGCCGGTGATCTCGCCGGTGAGCGACGCCTGCTTGAAGGAGAGGCCGACGAAGCTGATGGCGCCGAGGTTGTAGACCTCGTCGGGCTGGCAGGTCTCGAGCGCGGCGATCAGCGACGACTGGTCGAGGAGGTCGCCCTCGGCGAACTCGATCCCCGGGCAGAGCCGCTCGACCATCGCCAGCCGGGGGTTGTTCTGACCGCGCACCAAGCCGTGCACCGTGTACCCCTTCTCCAGCAGCAGCTGGGCCAGGTAGGTGCCGTCCTGGCCGGTGATCCCGGTGATGAGGGCGGTGCTCAGCTGGCCTCCTCCAGGTTCACGGCTCGGTCCGCGCGGCGCCGCATGATACGGGATCAGCCGCGCGCCAGCGCCCGGCGCTCCGCCTCGTCGACCAGCTCGGCCACACGGTCGAGCACCGCATCCCACCGGTAGCTGCTCTCCACGAAGCGGCGGCCGGAGGCTCCCAGGGCGGCGGCACGGTCGGGATCGTCGAGCAGGGCGGCGGCGGCGGCGGCGAGCTCGGCGGGACCGCGGTACAGGGCGGCCCCCCCGCTGCGCCCCGCCTGGCCGGCGAGCGCCGGCGAGGCGGCGTTGAGCAGCGCCGGCCGCCCCACCGCCCAGGCCTCGACGGCGAGCAGCGACTGGCTCTCCAGGAAGCTCGGCACCACCACCGCCGCCGCGCCCGCGACCGCGTCCCAGAGCAGCGACCGCTCCAGCCGTCCGGCGCGCAGCACCCCGGGCTGGTCGCCGCCGTCCGCGGCCGGCGCCCCGGCGTCGCCGGCGAGCACCAGAGTGACCTTCGGATGGGTGCGCCGGAGCAGCGCCAGGGCGGCGAGCAGCTCGTCGATGCCCTTGCCGGTGGCGGAGCGGCCGGCGTGGAGCAGGTAGGGTCCCGAGAGCCCCAGCCGCGCCCGCGCCCGGCCGGGGTCGACGCCGGCCGGCGGCTCCAAGCCGACGTTGCCCACCCGCCACGCCCGCTCCGCGGCCGCGGGGTGCGCCGCCTCGAGCAGCGTCCGCTCCTCGGGGGTGGCGTAGAGGAAGCCGTCCACGGCCTCGACCAGGCGGGCCACCGCGCGCAGGCCGAGAGGGCGCTCCTCGTGGGCGGCGGGCATCAGCAGCCGGGCCCCGCGGCTGCGCAGGGCGCCGCGGAGCGAGGGATGGTAGAGGTAGGGGAGGAAGAGGGTCGGCGCCGCCGGGGCGGCGGCCAGGGCGCGGACCAGCCCGGGGGCGTAGGGGCCCTGGAGGGCCACCCAGAGCGACTCCGGCCGGAGCCCCGGAGGCAGCCGGAAGAGCACCCGGCTGAGCTGGTGGAAGAGGCGGGGAGGGCGCCGGATGGCGGTGGCGAAGCGGTGCACGGTCACCGGGCCGTCATGACCGGTGCCCGCCGGCTCCCGGTTGCGCCAGCTCACCGCGTCGACGGCGCAGGTGGTGAAGACCTCGACCCGCCAGCCGGCGCCGGCGAGGCGCAGCGCCAGCTCGCGCGCCACCCACTCGGCGCCGCCGACCACCGCCTCGCCGAAGCGGGGGGTGACGATGCGCAGCCGACGGTCGCTCTCC
>JAQBPH010000391.1:0-8486 GCA_028287625.1 Chloroflexota bacterium
CGCATGGTGCGGAACTTGTGGATGGTGAACTCCTCCCCGTGCAGGCCCAGCCGCACCTGGCGGAACAGGGCGGGGCCGCCGTCCGACAGGCGGATGACGCCTGCGATCGCGGCCAGCAGCGGGGCCAGCAGAACCACGAGGAGCAGCCCGATGGAGCGATCGAGAGCGGCCTTGACGAGCCGCCGCGCTCCGGTGAAGGCCGGCTCCTCGATCTCCAGGAGCGACAGTCCCTCGACCCGCAGGCTGATCACCCGGCCACCCAGGAGATCGGTGAGCGGGGCGGTGAGCAGCCGGGTTCCGCTGCCCTCCAGGGCCCAGGAGAGCCGTCGCAGCTCATCGTCGGCCAGCGCGCCGCCCGCGACGACGACGGTGTCGGCGCCCAGATGGCGGGCGGTGGCGAGGATGTCCGCGGTGACGGTGACGAGAGCACGGCCACCCTCACGTGGCGCGCCGGGCGCGCGGTGGAGCGGGGCGTACGTCCCCACCACGGCGAAGCCGCTGCGGCCGCTTCGGAGCAGGCGCCTGCCGACCCTCGCCGCGTCGTCCTCGGCGCCGACCACCACGGCACGGTGCATCGGCCCGCCCCGGGGCAGCCAGCCGTTCAGCGCCCGGCGAGCGCTCCAGCGCCCGGCCAGGGTCAGCCCCGTCGCCAGGGGAAGGGAGACGGCAACCGTGCCGCGGGAGAGGTCGGCGTGCAGCGCGAAGGATGCGAAGCCGATACCGGCCAGCAGCCACACCGCCGCGTTGACGACCCGCCGGGCCTCCTCCGTCCCCGCATGCGCCAGGTGACGGTGATAGGCACCTCCGAGCCCCAGCGCACCCATCCAGACGGGAGCGGTGAGCACCATGAGGGCACCGGTGTCGATCGTGACCGGCTGGCCAGGGACCCGGTGCAGCTGGACCAGCAGGCCGAGGCGGGCGGCGAGCGTGCCCAGGATGCCGTCCAGCAACCCCACACCGACCACCCAGGCACCGGCCGGCACCAGCGGTCGCGGGACCACGGCGAGCCGTTCGTCGAGCGCGGACACCCCGGGGTTCACGCTGCCTCTCCGAACCGCCGGGACAGGGCGCTGAAGATCGCGCGATAGGCCTGCAGGCTCTGCCATTCGCCGTACTGACCGACCGCCCTGGCCCGGGCGCGCCGCCCCAGCTCCTGGGCGAGCGCCGGGCTGCGCAGCAGCGTGCAGACCGCCGTCGCCAGGCCGCCCACGTCGCCGGGGGCGGCCAGCAGGCCGCATCCGCCCAGCAGCTCCGGGCCGGCGTGCAGCCGGGGGGCGACCACCGGCCGCTCCTCGGCCATCACCTCGAGCAGGAGGCCGGTGCTGGCCGCGAGCTCGCCCGCGAGCAGCACGACGGTGCCCATCCCGACCACGCGCCGGCGATCGCACCCCGCCTCCAGGAAGCGGAAGCGGTCTCCGAGCCCCAGTTCGCGGTGAAGTGCGGTGCAGGCATCCCGGTAGGGCCGCTGATCACGTGGCCTCTCCCCCACGTGCAGGAAGCTCACGGCGGGGAAGCGGCGCACCACCTCCGCGGCGACCCGGAGGGCGGTATGCACCCCGCCGTCGGGATGCATGCGGCCGAGCGACACCACCACCCCGGCGGTCTCGGGAGGTCGGGGTGGTGGGGCGCCGGCGACACCGCCGCGAATCACCCGGACGCGGTCCGGTGAGGCTCCCTGGGCTACCTGCAATTCCGCCAGCGTCACCGTCGTGGGGGCGACGAGGTCGGCGGTCGCGTATGCGGCACGCGCGAGCCCGTGAGCCAGGCGCCTGCGCAGGAAGCGCGCCGTCGCGCTGTGCCCACCGACCATCGGGTGCAGACCGCCGTCATCGACCGGCAGGTCGTGCTCGGTGAGGACGAGCGGTGTGCCGTGAAGGGCACGCTGGACGATCCCCCGGATCGCGGCGGGGCCCACCGAGACCGCGTGCACCATGTCGACCGCCGGGATCGGGGCCGCCGCGGTGCAGGCGATGGCCCACAGCGCCTCGACGACACGGGTCACCTCCGCCCCGTCCGGCCCGCTCGGAATCGAAGGTTCCTCCTCGATCGCCGCGCGGACGACCTCGGCGACCGCGGCACGGCCCTGCGCGGAGCGGAACTCGCGGGCGGCCAGGGCCGGGCTGAGGCGGCAACGCACCAGCGCGTCCACCACGGCGAAGGGCTCGTGGCCCTGCCCGAGCAGCCCCCGCGCCAGATCCTCGGGGAGGGTGGGCCGGGTCACCGCCGGCCACGCGACGGACGGCAGCCGCCGTACCGGCCTGGGAACGAGCGGCCGCAGGCTGCGGGCATTGGGTGGCAGGCGGAGCGGGAGCGGCGACGGGGAGCCCGGTGTGCGCACGGACTGGACCAGCCAGCGCACCTCCGGAGTGCCGCGCACCAGCATGAGGACCCACGCGGCGAGGCCTGGGGCCTCATCCAGCCGGTCGACGCTCAGGAGCACCCGCGGGTGCTCGGCCCCCGGACGGCGGTGCACCTCCGACGACGGGCCGCTCACATCGGCGCCCGTGAACCGTCGGTGAGCTTCGCGACGCACGGGGGAGCGTCCGGCACCTCCCCATCGCCGCCGCTCTCGAGGAGCACCGGCCCGCCCAGCAGGTCCCGAGCCGACCTCAGCGCGGTCTCGAGCCTCTCGCACACCTCGAGCAGGCGCTCCCTCACGAGCAGCACCTCCGCGGCCAGCGTGCTGTCGAGACCGCAACCGCCGTCTGCGGGCGATTCGGCAGTCACCGGTGGTTCGCACGCGCGCTCGAGGCGCAGCCGCGTGTTCTCCTCGCGAAGGTAGAGGAGCTCCGCCTCTGCGTGCGAGAGGCTGCGCTGCAGCCCGGCATCGCGGCGGCGGGACAGCGGCTGCATCAGTCGCCACCACCGGGCGCGCGCCCGTGCGTAAGGGTCACCACCGCCCGGCGCCAGTCTCTGCGCATTCCCGTCTCACCCCCTCAGGTCCGCTGTGCTCAGCCGAGCCTAATCAGGGGAGCGAATCGCGGATAGACCCGATTGCGGCCCCCTGGGTTGGTGCAGGGGGCCGCGATCGAGCCAGGTGCGCGCGCACGAAGGCGGCGTCCGGTCCGGCCAGCCTGGACCCCACCACCGCGAGCGCCACGACATACGTGACCACGCCGACGGGCACGGCGACCGCGAGCCGGCCCGCGAACGGGATCATCGCAGCGCCCATCAGCGCTCCGCTCAGCGCCACCGCGGCGGCCGACGGCCCCCAGCCCGGCGCCGGCACCACCCGCCGGGTCAGGACCATCAGCATGGTGGTGAGCAGGACCTCCGTCGCCAGCGTCGCCACCGCGGCGCCCACCGCGGCGAGGGTCGGGATGAGCACCAGGTTCAGGAGGACGTTCACCGCTGCAGCGACGGCGGTGACCATCACCGTCAGGCGGCCGGGCCGCCGCACCAGGACCAGGGTCCCGGCGATATAGCCGACGGAGTAGGCCACGACCGCAAAGGACAGCCACCGCAGTACCGGCACCGCGTCGTCGTAGCGACGCCCGTAGAGAAGGCTGACGATCGGCCCCGCACAGACGAACAGCGTGACTGCGACGGGCACCACCATGCCACCGACGAAGGTGAGCGAGGCCCGGTACGCACGGTCCAGGGAGGGCCGCGAGTCACGCCCCAGGTACGAGAACATGGGGAGCACCGAGGCGCCCGACGACCAGGCCAGGAACAGCGTCGCCTCGAGGAGCCGGGCGGCAGCCCCGTAGGCCCCGACCACCGAGTTGCTGGTGAACAGCGACAGCAGCACCACGTCGATCCGGAACACGATCTGGCCGAGGATCTCCTGGAGCGCGAAGGGCCCTGCGACCAGGACGAGACGCGGCCAGTCGCGCGGCCGCACCCGCGGGTGCGGCCGCGCGAAGTGCCGGTAGACGAGCCAGATCGCCAGACCGAGCGCGAGCACCGAGGCGATGAGGTTGGCCACGGCGACACCGACGATGCCGGTGTGGGCGACGAGCGCGACCAGGCCGAAGAGCGACGCGAGGACCTTGTTCGGCACCGCCGCTGCGAAGTAGTACTCCATCTGCTCGTGGGCCTGGAACACCGCGAGCGGAGTGCAGCTCAGCAGGGCGAGGAGCTGGGCCGCGCCGAGCACGGCGACGACGACGACGACCTGCCGGGGGTAGCCGAGGGCGAGGACACCGAGGTCCGCGACCACGAGGCCGAGCGCACCGAGCGCGAGCTTGAAGACCATCTGGTGATAGAAGAGGCCGCGCAGGGCGTCGCGATCACGGGCGATGTCGCGCATCGCCATCCGGTCCAGGCCGAAGCCCGCCACCGCGTAGATGATCTGAACCAGGGAGAGCGAGAAGACGTAGTCCCCCAGCGTCTCCCGCCCCAGAGACCGCGCGATGCCCGCGAAGACGAGCAGCGATGCGATCTTGCCCACCACCTCCGCGGTGGCGCGCAGCGCCGTGTTCCGCGCCACGCGCACCGCGGCTGGGCGGACCGTTGCCGCCGGCCCGGCGCGACCCACACCGGTGGAGCGTGTCAGCGGGCGAACTCCCGGGTCAGAGCGCCGTAGGCCGGCTTGAGCACGTAGTCCCGTCTGACCAGGCCGAAGTTGTCCTCGACCGCGGTCGGATCGACACCCGTGTCGCGGAGGTTGTAGACGACCCCGCCGTGGACGTAGGGGAGGGAGCTGAGGATCACCACCGCCCGTGCCACGTACGCCGCCTGCTGCTGCTCGGTCACGTGCCAGGACTGGCTCACCGCAGTCGTCCACCCGAACTCGGTGACCCAGAGCGGCGCGCTGTCGCCGACCTTCTGCTGGAGCTGGTGGACCGATGGCAGCCCGCCGGAGAACGCATTCTGCGGCGTGCCCGCTCCCTGGTCCGGGCCCTGGTCCCCGCTGTACACGTGCACGGAGATGCCGTCGTAGAACCCTCGGATGCCGTTGGCGTACAGCTGCTGCAGGAACTGGGGATCGGGCGACGAGAGTGCGCCGGCGATGACCTGGACGGCTGGATTCGCGTGCTTCACCGCCGCATATGTCGGTCGAAGAAGGGTGGCGTAGTCAGCCGCGGCATGGGGCGAGACCCAGAAGCCGTTGGCGGCACTGTCCGGCTCGTTCCAGACCTCGAGCGCAGCGAGGCTCGACCCGTAGCGGGTCGCCATCCACGCGGCGATCTGCGCGTAGCTGGAGGGATCCGTGGGCGGGTACTCGCCGACGTGGCGGTCCCACCATGCGCCCCTGCACCCGTCTCTCAGCGCCTCGGGGGCACTCGATGCCCAGCAGGGGGTCTCCCAGAGGGTGGCGATGACGGCCATGCCGCGCGAGGCGGCTGCGCGAAAGAAACGATCCATCCTCGACGCGTATCCCGGATCCATCGTGCCCGGACCCCCACCCTCGAGCGTTGCCCATCCCACGTCGATGCGCACGGCGTTGCTGTGCGCACCGCGAGCGAGATCGAGCTCGCGATCCATGTCGGAGTCGGTGGAGCCGTCCCACAGCGAGTGGAGGTCGACGCCGCGAAGCTGGAGCGTCGAGGGAGTCGCCACCCTGCCGTGCGCGATGCTCGACACGCTCGCCAGCAGGCAGGCCACGATGGCAGGGAATCGCAGCGCGCGCCACCGTCCACCGGGGCGCGGCACCACCTGTCTCCCGCCATCGTTCTCACGGACCGACTCGGCCACGGCGTCTTCTCCTCGAGCAAACCGTCCGCGGGGTGGGGCGGCGATCGGCGCCCCCGGGGCGGGTTCCAAGCCGGAGCCGGGTGTCGAGGCCGGTCGTGGGACGCCGATACCGGGAACGCTAGGCGAGCGTCCGGCGCGCCACAAGCCGCATCCGGGTCCCCCTCCGATCCCCCCAAGGTGGGGTGGTCGGGGCGGCCTGGAGAGCCGGCGGCCTGGCGTCAGGCGACCGGCGATCCGGCAGCACCCGCCTCGGAGGACCGGATCAGGCCCAACCTGGCGGCGACGACCACGGCCTCCACCTGGCTGTGGACGTCCAGCTTCGAGTAGATGGTCTTGAGGTTCCCCCGGCAGGTGTGGACGCTGATCCCGAGGCGCCGGGCGACGGCCTGCGGTGTGAGGCCGCGGCCCATCAGCTCCATGACGTCGCGCTCGCGGGGCGTGAGCACCGGATCCGGCCGTCGACTCCCGGTGACGTGGCCGCCGCCGCCGGCCCGCTCGGCGAGCCGGGTCAGGGTGGTGTCGTCCACCACCAGGCCGTGTCCGCCAGGAGCCGCGATGGCGTCGAGCAGGTGGACGAGGCGGCCCTCCTTGAGGAGGAAGCCGGATGCCCCCGCCTCGAGCGCCATGGTCATCCTGTGGAGGTCGGCCTGCCCGGTGAGCACGACCACGCGCACGGCGGGGCTGTGTGCCCTGACGCGCCGCGTGCCCTCGATGCCGTCGACCCCGGGGAGGTTGAGGTCCATGAGAACCAGGTCGGAGCCGGTCGCGGTGATGGCCTCGATCGCGTCGTCGACGCTCGCCACGCACCCGGCACAGGCGAGGTCGTCCCGAGCCTCCAGGGCCAGGCACAGGGCATCCGCGAAGGCCCAGTGGTCGTCGACGACGAGCACTCGGGGCGGGCGGTGCGCCGAGCTCGGGATGGTCACGTCGCGGGGCCGCAGGGAAGCAGGACGCGGAAGCACGCCCCGCCACCGGACCGGTCCTCGACCCAGGCCCGGCCACCGTGCAGCCCGGCGAACCGGTGCACCAGAAAGAGGCCGATGCCGGCTCCCGGTGTGGGCCCGTCGAGTCCGGCGGTCGAGAAGGGCTCGAAGATGGAGAGCCTGGCCTCCTCGCGGACGCCGGCCCCGCGATCCTCCACCGAGATACCGACCTCCCCGTGGCCCCGGCTCACGGCCACCGCCACGGGAGTGCCCGGAGGGGTGTGCTGGAGCGCATTGTGGAGGAGGTTCTCGACGATGCGCTCGACCAACCCGGCGTCGACATCGCAGGGCCCGGACCTGCCCGTCACGACGACCTCTCGGGTTCCGGTCTCGGTCCGGTCGATCACCCTGCGGGCGAGTGCGGCGACGTCGACGGAGCACCGCTGCAGCGCCCGCCCTCCGCGGGCGATGCGATCGAGGCTGAGCAGATCGTCGCCGATCCGCTGCAGGTGGGTTGCGTTGGTCTTGATCGCGGCCACGATGCGGAGAAGGCGATCGGGCTTGATCGTGGTCTCGGCGCCTCCCTCTCCGGCGATGATGTCGACCATGCCATTGATGGCGAGGAGCGGCGCACGCACGTCGTGCGACACCGCGAGGAGGAACAGGTCCTTCAGGTCGTCGAGATCGCGCATCCGCTTCAGCGTCCGCCGCGCCTGCCGCAGCGACTCGACGGTGCGATCCTCCGCCCTCCGGCGCCTGGGCAGGTCGCCGAGCGCCCAGCTCAGCAGCGCCTCGCCGGCGGCGCTCTCGCGTCGCACCATCCGGACCGTCACCAGCGTGGCCGCCCGGTCGCACGCCTCCAGCCGCAGCGTGCCCTCGACCGTGGTCTGCCCGGCGCCGGCGGCGGAGACCAGGCGGCGCAGGCGACGGTGGTCGCTGCGCGCGACGAGCCCGACCAGCGGTCTGCCGGCGAGGGCGTCGCGGCTCACTCCGACGAGCGCCGCCGCTGCGAGATTGGCCTCGATGACGACTCCGTCGAGGTCGGTGATGAGGCAACCACCGGGGAACAGGTCGAAGAGGTCGCGATAGCGTGTCATGGGTTGCGCCTGGGCACGTGACCGTGCCTGCCCGTCGATGCGCCGTCGAGGGAGCGTACCCCTCACGAATGACGTGTCGACAGTCATACCGTCCCCCCCTCGTGGTTGACTGCCGCAGCTGGCACCCCCCAGCGACGCGGAGCCACCCACGTATACATCTTCTTCAATCGTCGCATGGCACTCGCATGACGCATTGCGTTCCCCGGCTGCTTGGGATAGTGCAACCGCTTTCGTACAACGGGCGGTTCGTGCGAATCTTGCCGCCACGGGGCGCGGATTCCCGAGATAGCGCCAAACGAAGCAAATATACCGAGGCCGGGCGCATTCGCATTGGCCTGTGTGGGCCGAGGACCCGGTGGTGCGCCGCAGTCCACAGCCCCCTCCCGCCCATATCCACATGCCGGGGGAGCTACCCTCCTGCGGCGGTGATCGAGCATCGAGGCGAGGCCATCTTCCTTCCCGGCGACCCGCCGCGCCGGGGGGCGGTCGCGCTCTTCGCGCCGGCCCCGCCCCGAGGGCCTGGCCGGCGCGAAGAGCTGACCGTCGCAGGGCGCGCCGGGACGGCGGTGCGGCGCACGACGGTCGACGCCCGGGTCGTTCCCATCGCGGAGGCGCTCGGCTGGCTCGCCGGCCTGCCCGCGGACAGCGACCTGCCGGCATCGCTGGCGGCCTGGTCGGTCGCGGTGAAGGCGGCGCTCGGCCTCGTCGCCCGTGGCCGGCTGCTCCCCACGATCAGCCCGGGCGGCTTCGACGCCTGGCGGGTGGGACCGCTCGACCCCGCGGACGAGGAATGGCTCGCCCGTCTCGCCGCCGCCCTCCCGCTGCA
>JAQBPH010000444.1:0-5475 GCA_028287625.1 Chloroflexota bacterium
CCCGCCTCGACGAGTACCGGGCCGCCGGGCTGGGCTGCGTGGTGGTCATGCCCCGGGCGATGCGCGCCCTGCACGGCGGGGACGGGGCCGGAGAGGCTTCCCGCTAGAATCCCGTCCGTGCTCCTCCCAGAGATCGCGGGCCCCGAGGACCTGCGCGGTCTCGGATCCGCCGACGTCGACCGGCTGTGCGCGGAGATCCGCGAGTTCCTCGTCGACGCGGTCTCGCGGACCGGGGGCCACCTCGGCGTCAACCTCGGCGTGGTCGAACTCACCGTGGCGCTGCACCGGGTCTTCGAGAGCCCGCGCGACCGGATCATCTTCGACACCGGCCACCAGGCCTACGTGCACAAGCTGCTCACCGGCCGCCGCGAGCTCTTCGCCACCCTGCGCCAGCGGGGCGGCCTCAGCGGCTACCCCTCCCGCGCCGAGTCCGAGCACGACCTGGTGGAGAACTCGCACGCCTCGACCGGGCTCTCCTACGCGCTCGCCGTGGCCACCGCCCGGCGGCTGCGCGGCGAGCGCGGCCGCACCGTCTGCGTGGTCGGCGACGGCGCCCTCACCGGGGGGATGGCCTACGAGGCGCTGAACAACATCGGCCACCACCAGCCCGAGATGCTGATCGTCCTCAACGACAACGGCCGCTCCTACGCGCCCACCATCGGCGGCATCGCCGAGAACCTCGCCCGGCTGCGGCTGTCACCCCGGTACGAGGCCGCCAAGGACGCCGCCGGCTCGGTGCTGCGCGGCCTGCCCGTCGCCGGCGAGCTCGCCTACGACACCGCCAAGCGCATGAAGAACTCGGTCAAGCAGCTGGTGGCCCAGCCCTCGATCTTCGAGAGCCTGGGGCTCAAGTACGGCGGCCCCATCGACGGCCACGACGTCCGCGCCATCGAGCGCGCGCTGCGCGACGCCGCCCACTATCGAGGCCCGGTGGTGGTGCACGTGGTCACCGAGAAGGGACGCGGCTACGCTCCCGCCGAGGCGGACACCGTCGACCTCTTCCACGGCGTGTCCACCTTCGACCCGGTCACCGGGAAGCCGGGCACCCGCGGCGCCTCCTGGACCGACCTCTTCGGCGAGGCGCTCTGCGAGGCCGCCGCCGCCGACCCGCGGATCGTCGCCATCACCGCGGCGATGGCCTCCTCCACCGGCCTGCTCGGCTTCGCCGAGCGCTACCCCGACCGCTTCTTCGACGTCGGCATCGCCGAGCAGCACGCCGTCACCTTCGCCACCGGGCTGGCGATGAGCGGGCTGCGGCCGGTGGTGTGCATCTACTCGACGTTCCTGCAGCGGGCCTTCGACCAGGTCAGCTGCGACGCCTCGCTGCACCGCGCCCCGGTGCTGTTCGTGCTCGACCGGGCGGGCGTCACCGGCGACGACGGCGCCTCCCACCACGGCGCGCTCGACCTCGCCTACCTGCGCTGCATCCCGGGGATGACGGTGTCGGCGCCCAGCACCCCCGACGAGATGCGCCGGCTGCTCGCCACCGGCCTCGCGGCGCAGGGGCCGTTCGCGATGCGCTTCCCCCGCGGCGCCGCCCCCGCGGCGGCCACCGCGCCGCTCGAGCCCGTCCCCGTCGGCCGCGGCCAGGTGCTCCGCGAGGGCCGCGACCTCGCCCTGCTCGCCATCGGCAAGATGGTGCCGGTGGCGGTGATCGCGGCCGAGAAGCTCGCCGCCGCGGGCGTGAGCGTGACCGTCGTCGACGCCCGCTTCGCCAAGCCGATCGACCCCGACCTCCCCGCGCTGGTGCAGCGCCACCGCGCCGCGCTCACCCTCGAGGACGGCACCGTCACCGGCGGATTCGGCAGCGCCGTGCTCGAGACGCTCTCCGCCGCCGGGATCACCGTCCCGGTGAAGGTGCTCGGCCTCCCCGACGCCTTCATCGAACATGGCCCGCAGGCCCGGCTGCTCAGCGGCTTCGGCCTCGACGCTGACGGCGTGGTCGAGGCCGCCCGCGCCCTGCTCCGCCGCGACACCGAGAGCGCGCTCGCGGGCTGAGCCCTGGGACGCCGGTCGGGACGCTCGACTTCAGGTGGCTGTCATGGGCCCAGCTGGGCCCCGGCCGCGCAACTCGCAGCGGCGACGCCCACCAGCTGCCCTCACCACCGCAGGTACCCACCTGATCGGCGTAGCCTCGCCCTTCAGTCCTCCAAGTCCATCTATTCAGAATCGCATTGACTTCTACTCCGTGCCATGCTACGCTGCATAAAGTGGAGGTGACTGGGCATGTTGGACTATCGGGATCGGGCGGGTGTGGGGAGGGAGATTGCTCGACTTCGCACTCAGCGCCGATGGTCGCAGGGCGAGTTGGCTCGGAGGGTCGGGATGAGCCAGCCTGCGATCAGCCGCGTCGAGGACGGGCAACGTGACCTCGGTGCCCTCGAGCTCTTTGAGATTGCCGACGCCCTACAGACGACACCGGACGAACTCCTCCTGGAGGAGGCCTCCGAGCCGGCGCTTCTCCGCGCCGGCGGGGCATCGTCGACGGTGGTAGCGGCCGCGCTCAGCATCTTCGACGAGGCCATCAGCGACTATTTCGCAGCGAAGGCGCTCGCCGAGTTCGTATGAACTCGTCCGTCGAACGCGCCGCGCAAGCGGTTCGCGCAAGGCTTCACCTGGGCACCGAGGAGCCACTCGTCAATCTCCTGGATGCGGTCGAGGTGGGTCTGGGCATCCCCGTGGTGGTGGCGTCGCTGGGAGAGCAGGGCCTGGCCGGCGCCTACAAACAGAGCCGGGGAGAGCCGTTCATCCTGGTCAACGGAACCAACGCTCTGGTGCGTTGCCGCTTCACGCTCGCTCATGAGCTGGGTCATCACGAGTTGGGCCATCGGAGCTCGGTCGACGTCGGCATCGACCTGGCGTCGACCGATCCCGCAGAACGGGACGCCAATGCGTTCGCGGCTGAACTTCTTCTGCCGTTGGACGCCCTCCACCAGTGGCTGCGCGCGGAGAGGAGCATCTCTCTCGAGACGGTCGCTCGTCTCGCAAATGACTTCCAGGTGAGCGCCCAGGTCGCTCGATTCCGCCTCGCGGCGGCAGGCAGGCTCAGCAGGAGGCTCATCAACGACCTGGACCGAGCGATTGAGGCGCAGGAGCACCATGGGATGGCCGCACGTCATGGCTGGAGACGCCGTGTCGACGGCCTGAACGCGGCGCGACGCCGTCAGGTGCGCCTTCCCGACGAGGCCGAGCGGGTGTTCGTGACGGCATGGCGCAAGTCACTGCTCGATGACGAACAACTGGCTGCGCGTCTCCACATCACAGTGGACGAGGTCTCGGCCATGACCGCCCAACTCGACCCCGAGCCCTGACGTTGCCGCTGCCGCGGGTGGACCGACCGAGGCAACGCGATCGTGCTCCCGCCGCCGCGCGCCTTTGCGGACGCCGACATCGTTCTCCCTGACGCAACCACATTCATGGCCTTCGCGAAGACCGACAACATGGCCGACCTCATGAGCTACCTGGGTGATCGGCTCCGAGTGACCAGGGACGTGTTGCGCGAGATCCGCAGGCACGTGATGGAGACGCCCGACCTGCGGACTTTCATCGCATGGGTGGACGCGACCGACCCGCAGCAGATCGCTCCGCTGACCTCACAGGAGAGTCGGACGGTGTTCGATCTCGGCCGCGCCGTTCAACGGCCGGGCGACCATCCCTTGAAACACATCGGAGAGTTCGCCACCGTGGTCGCGGGACGAGCGCTTCACAGGTCCCTCGGCGGCGTGTTCGTCTGCGTCGATGACAACGACGGCCGCAAATTCGCCGCCCGGTCGGTCCCACACGGGACGACCGCTGACCTCGTCATCGAGTTGGTTGTACAGGGGATGTTGACCAAGGCCGATGGCAAGGAGATCTGGCAGCGTGGCTTGTACACGGAGAACCTGCAGGCTCGAGCCACCTATGGACCACGGCCGGCTCAGTACGGCCTGTGATCCTATTTGGGAGCTGTCAAGGGGGCATGGGGTCCCCCCATAGGCTGCCGGGAAGCCTCCGCGTCGGCAGTTCCCACACCGAACCGGAGTCAACGCTGTCGAGCCACAGATAGGACCGTCCGTCGGTATCGATCGTCAATCCGAAACGCTCACGATTGGGCGCTCCCAGCCGGCACTACTGGTCAACTCATCCTCCGGGATGGGCCGTGGCCCGTACCCGCGCATGGGCATGAACCCGAAGCTCCACCGGTGAAGCGGCCCCGATGCCGACCCATCGTGGGCCACCGTGAGCTGCGCCAGACTGGTGGGCGCGACCGCGATCACCCGGCCGCCGGGGCGAGTCTGCTCGATCCATTCGTGTGGCAGCGGCCACGCGTAGCATGTTCCGATGACGCGGTCGTAGGGCGCCTCCGCGGCGTAGCCTGTCCGCGCATCACCGACGACCACGTGTGGGGTGTATCCGAGACGGTGGAGCCGATCCCTGGTCCCGGCGAGAACGACTCGGTCGATGTCGATGGTGATCACATTCTCGGAGCCCACCCGCTCAGCAAGGTCCATGGTTCCATGGGTGCCCTGTGGTCCGCTGTCCGCTAACAGTGTGTGCATTCGAGCTGGCACCTGCCGGTGATCTCCAGCCACATCAATGACAGGTCATCGCGCCATGCGCCCGTCGTGGGCTCAGTCATGTCCGATATCCTCCGTCCTGCGCCCGTCGGCGACGCCGCCGTCGTCAACCGCGCCATCACCTCGTGACGTGACGCTCCACGGCGCGTCGATGCACCTCCGGCCGTTCCACGCCGGGGCCGATCACCGCCGCGGTGCACCCGGCCGTCTCGCAGAGCAGGCAGAAGCCGTCGCGGGCCGGGGTGGCGACGTCGCGCGCGCCCATCGGCCAGCCGCAGCAGACGCACAATGGGGACGTCATGACTTCACCGGGTGAGCCGCCCGCGAATGAGGCAGGGGAGCGGCGGCGTGCTCGTCGGATCAACGCAGGCGTGCTCTGCGACGCTGCTCCTTTCGTTGACGGCGCTGCTCACGACGCTCGTCTCGCTTCTGTCGACGTTCCTCGGCTGCGATAGCCCTGAGCAGTTTGGTCTTCATGACGCGTATGGCCACGCGTCCACGCCTCCGCGCGGGAACGGCTCGAGCCGCGCCGAGTCCAGCATGAGTGTGACCTCCAGTACCTCCGACGGCGTTGGCGCGGGACCTAACCAAGCCCTACCGGCCAGGACCCCACCGCCTCCCTGACGAAAGGAGCACGTCGGATTCGAGCACAACAGTGCGTGGTCACGCCAGTGTGTAACAGTCACGCATCAATGGTTGACATCGGTGATGACGACAGCATGTCTCGACCAGCACGCCCTTCTCCGCTATGATCGAGACGAGGATGGACAGTCTGTGAGTGAGCCGCCGCCGCAGGATCAAACACCAATCAGTCGTCCAGCCGCCCGGCAAACCGGGCGCGCGCGCGGTCGAGGCCCGGAGGCATCGGCATCGCCGCAGCAACCCCTCGCTGCCGACGCTCCATACCGTGTGGCGCTGC
>JAQBPH010000455.1:0-4084 GCA_028287625.1 Chloroflexota bacterium
GATCCGTGCAGAGACGGCCGCTTGACAAGGCATAGGAGCATCGCTACGCCCCCCTGATCGCCGTCGACCGTCCGTCCGCTGCGGCGAGCGGCTCGGGCCCGCTCACGGCATCCCGGGCTCGCTGAGGGGAAAGGCATTCGGGCCGGTCTCGTGCAGCCGGGACGGCCCGGCATTCGGGTTCCTCCTTTGAAGCTGCGAGGCCCCGTGTCGCGAGCCGCCACCGTGGCCCACTCCCCCGTCCCCCCGCGTCGCTCGAAGCCGCGAACCCTACGAGGTGGGTCCGTGGGGCAGGTCCGACATCGGCTGGACGAGGAGACGCACCCTGGAGACGGCGAGCTCGCGACCCTCGGGGTCACGCATGCTCACGTCCCAGCTCTGGGTGCGGCGGCCGGCCTGGCGGGGGAGGGCCTCGGCGTGGATCTCGGTGCCCAGCCGCGCGGCCCGCAGGAAGCTGGTGTGGTTGTCGAGGCCGACAACGGAGGACCCGGGGACGCGGCTGGAGGCGTTGACCGACGCCCCGATGCTGGCGATGGCCTCGGCGACGGCCGCGTAGACCCCGCCGTGCACGATGCCGAAGGGCTGGAGGTGGCGCTCGTCGACCACGAGGCGGGCGGTCACACGGGTCGGGGAGATCTCGTCCAGCATCAGCCCCAGCGCGCGGTTGTGCCCCGAGGCCGTGTAGACGGAGGGATCGGTGCTCAGTAGATGAAGCCGATGAGGGGGATGCTGTTCACCGTCATGGTGCGCTCGTCGCGCACCCCCACGCCCTTCACGTTCATCTCCGAGACGACGAAGCTGCCGTCCGGGTTGACCCGCTCGACGTAGGCCACGTGGCCGTACCAGCTGCCCCACATCACCGCGATCGCGCCCTGCACCGGCACCTTGCCCTCCGGCCTGCCATAGGCGCGCGCGTTGCTGAACCAGCTCCAGGCGTCGCCGTTCCAGGGCACGTTGCGCTTGGTGGAGACGTAGTAGGTGCACTGCCCCCAGGGGAACATGGGATTGACCCCGTGCGACGCCTGCGACGTGGGCACCCCGGGCACCCCGCTGGGCAGCGGCACCACCGCGCCGGCGGGCACCGCGCCCGCCGGCGCCGCCGAGGCCGGCACCTGGATCCAGGTGTTGGTGGGCAGCGGGCTGTCGCTGTGGAGGCTGTTGTAGTCGAGGATCACCCGCGGGTCGAGCCGCAGCCGGCCGGCGAGGTGGCTGGGAAGCTCGCCGGGTTGCGCCTGCACCAGCGCTCCCGGACCGGGAGGGAGGAGCAGGGGGGTGTCGGGGCGCGGCTGGCTCTGGTCGACCAGGCCGTTGGCCCACCGCATCGCGCCGGCGTCGGCGTGGAAGGATGCGGCCAGGCTCTGCAGGTTGTCGCCCGCCGACACCCTGACGGTCTGCGCCGGCCGCTCGTTGTCGATGACGGGGAGCGGAGGACGGACCACCGTGGCTCCGACCCGGGCGGCGGTGCCGTCGACCTCGGCCCTCACCGACAGGGAGGGGAGGTGGGCCGCCGCCCTCGGAACCAGGAGGGGAATCGCCAGCGCTGCCGCCGCTGCGCAGGCGTGGCGCAGGAGTCGATCACGCACCGGCAATACGGTTCCCTTCAACGCTCAGGTTGACTGGCCGCCTCCGATGGCCTGAGAGGAGGGCCTTCGGAGAAGTCGGCGGGAGGCTAGCAGAGCGCCGACTGGGGTGTCAAAGCGATGTGCGCATTGCCGTCACGCTTCTTTTCCGTCCCTTAACGCGGCTTCGATGACATCGGGGCACTCATCCATGTTGGTAGACTCCGCACCATGCGAGTTCGGCTCTCCGCACCGCCCGGCGGGCGCGTCACGCCGGGATGAGAGCACGGAGCCGCTGCCGCCGGGGGCCGTACCCGGCTGCCGCCGATCCGGCGCGGCTGCGCCGGTCCGCCGGGTGCTGGGTCCGCGCCGGCGGCCCCGGGCGTCCCGCCCGCCTCCCCCGAACCGCGGAGGAGGCAATTCATGACACCGCCGCTATCATGGCCTTGATACAATGCCACCTACGAAATGCCTCCCGGCAGGGGTGGCCGCAGCGCTTCTCAGGGAAATGAGATGAGGAAGTACAAGCCGGTTGAGCTCCCCCTTCGCAACGTCCCCGGGGAATATGCCCAGATGCACGCCGTCTGTCCGAACTGTCAGAGTCGCGACCCGTTCGTGATCGGGCGTCTCGGCCTGCGGCTCGTCTTCCGCTGTGACCAGTGCCGGGTGCGCTTCCACCGCACCCAGACCCTGTCCCGGGCCATCTGACCGGTCACCGTTCGCCGGCGGGGCCGTCGTCGGGCCGGCCGCATCTACACTGCCCGGTCGTGGTCATCGATCCCCCGGCGCCCGCCTCCCTGCTGGTGGTGATGGCGCACCCCGACGACGCCGAGTTCTCGGCCGGGGGCACGCTGGCGCGCTGGACGGGTGCCGGCGCCCGGGTCAGCTACTGCATCTGCACCGATGGTGACAAGGGCACCTCCGACCCCCGCCGTGACCCCCGCGCGGTGGCCGAGGAGCGCATCGCCGAGCAGCGCGCCGCCGCCCGGGTGCTGGGAGTCGACGAGGTCGTGTTCCTCGGCCATCCCGACGGCGTCCTCCAGCCCACGCTCGAGCTCCGCCGCGACATCGTCCGGGTGATCCGCCGGGTGCGGCCGGAGGCGGTGCTCTGCCCCGACCCCACCCGCCGCTTCGGCCCCGGATACATCAACCATCCCGACCACCGCGCCGTCGGCGACGTCGCCCTCGACGCGGTCTACCCGTCGGCGCGCGACCCGCTGGTCTTCCCCGAGCTGGTGGAGGAGGGGCTTGCCCCGCACAAGGTGACCCAGGTCTTCGTCGCCAACCCCACCGAGCCCAACTGCCTGGTGGACATCTCCGGCACCCTCGAGCAGAAGCTCGACGCCCTGCGCCAGCACCGCAGCCAGATCACCGACGACCGTCTCCGCGAGCTCGTCCCCCGCCGCGCCGCCGAGGTGGGGGCGCCGCACGGCCTGGCCGCGGCCGAGGCCTTCCACCACATCCGACTGGGGTGAGCGCGCCCGGCGCCGGGGCGCCGCCGGCGGTCACCCTGCTGCTGCTCACCGGCGGCCGAAGCCGGCGGATGGGCAGGGACAAGGCGAGCATGGACGTGGGCGGCCGGCCCCTGGGGATGCGCCCGGTCGAGGCGCTGGGCGCCCTCGTCGAGGAGGTGGTGGTGGCGGGCCACCCGGTGCCGGGACTGGGGGGACGGGTGGTGGCCGACACCGTCGCCGGCGCGGGTCCGCTGGGCGGGCTGGTCGCCGGGCTCGGCGCGGTGCGCACCCCGCTCGCGGTGGCGGTGGCGTGCGACATGCCGACGCTGGTCCCCGCCGTGGTCGCGCTGCTGCTGGCCCGGCTGGAGGAGGACCCCGAGCTGCTCGCCGCCTGCTGCGAGGGACCGCACGGCCTCGAGCCGCTGCCGCTCGCGCTCCGGGCGGCGGCGGTGGCACCGCTCGCGGCGGCGCTGGCTCGCGGCGAGCGGGCGCTGCGCACGGCGCTGGCCGGCGCGCGGCCGGGCATCGTCGCCGAGGCGGACTGGCGCGGGGTCGACCCCGAGGGGCGCTGCTTCGCGAACTGGAACCGCCCCGAGGAGGTCGGGGGCGCGATCGTTGACACGGATGCCGCACTGCGTTACATTGACCGGTGACGACGTTGACATCCATGTCAACGTCCGAGGTGGCAGACGACGTGGGGGAGACGACCGGGCGTGGCATCCTCGTGGCTGCCGCGCCAGAGTTCCCGGCAGCGAGGTGAGTGATGCCTGATCCCAGCCATGCCGGCCGCGTGTACCGGGCGCCCGGCCTGGTGGTCGAGGCGGAGCGTGCCCGCGCCTTCGCGGAGTCCATCGCCGGGGACGACCAGGTGGCCGAGCCCGAGGCGGTGCCGCCCACCTTCGCCGCGGTGTACTGCCTGTTCCCCACCCTCGGCCAGCTCTTCGGTGACCCCGAGGTGGGGCTCGACCTCGCCGGGCTGATCCACGGCGAGCAGCGGTTCAGCTTCCACGAGCCGGTGCGGCCGGGCGACGTGATCGACAGCCAGGCGCGGATCGCCTCGGTGCAGGAGAAGCG